>JACMJX010000402.1 GCA_014380425.1 Chitinophagaceae bacterium
ATTATTATTGGCCCCGCCGGTAAAATAGTAGTTGTCTTTAAGATGATAGCAGAAGATCCGCATGCTTGGGTCGGTAACGATCCCGTCTACTATCATCCGGGCCGCTCCACTGGTACCGATAGTGATTGCCATAGTTTGCTGATTCGTAGCGCCGCTTCCCAGGTTGGCCATGCCACCATCCGACCCCCCCGCTACTATAACCGTACCTGCCGGAATAGATAGGTGCTCCGTTACTGTATCGCTGGTAAATGTGTACTTGGGCGAAACCAGCTCCGGCAGTTGCTCCGCCGTAATACCGGCAAACGTTAGAATACCCGGATGCCATTGCAATGTTTCAAGATCCAGCAGGCCCGTTGCAGAAGCTATGCCCGTATCTACAAAGATTCGCCCGAAGAGTTTCTGGAAAATATACTCTTTAATGCCGATGAATTTATATACCTGTTTGAACAAGTCCGGTTCGTATTCTTTCATCCATAAGATCTTGCATAGGGGAGACATGGAATGGACCGGAACACCCGTCGCCGCATAGAACTGCTTTCCCGTTTCGCTATTACGCAGCTGCCGCGCTATTTCATTGGCCCTGTTATCGGCCCATATAATGCAGGGAGTAAGGGCATTTGCCGAAGCGTCTATCAGGATCAGGCTATGCATGGCAACGCTAAAGGAAATAAGAGCCGGAGTAGCTGGAGCCATCTCGCTAACAGTCTTGTTAATGGTGCTGATCACAGCCCGAACGATCTCTTCAGGGTCCTGTTCACTTCTATCCGGGGCAGGATGCTGCATGCCATAACGCACAACGTTATCTGCCAGCACTTCTCCTGCATCGGAAAAAGCAATTGCTTTAGTAGAGGTTGTTCCTATATCGACGCCCAGGTAATATGTCATAATGATACTTGTGTAAAAATAGCGGATATTATATCAAAGGTTCGTAGTAATTTGTAATGCGATAGCTCTGAGAAGATAGATATACTGCAGCACTTCGATCTATTTACCTACTTATAAATTTATTATGAAAAATGCTTCCCTTTCCATCACAATGATCGTTGTTTCGATTCTGTCCATTTCCGTTTTTCAGCGCTGTAGTTTTGTTGCAAAATGTGTAAAGGGATCGGGAAACCAGGTAATTGAAAATCGTACCCCCGGAACTTTTACAAGCGTAAGAACCAGCGGTCCGATGAAGATAATTCTGAGCCAGGCCGCCGGTAACGAAGTACGCATTCAGGCAGACGATAATATACAGGACCTGATTAAAATGACTTTAAGTGGTAGCAGGTTAACGATAGATATGGAGGACAACTCCTGCGATCCCGGGCCGATAACTGTTTACTTAAGCGCCGCCAAGCTCGAGGCTCTTTCTTGTTCAGGCCCTTCGGAGGTTACGGGGGAAGGAACTATTACCGTCAAGGATTTCAATCTCGAATTAAGTGGAGACGGAAAAGTGAACCTCAGCCTCGACGTTCAGTACCTCCAGGCAGACTTCAGCGGCTCGTCTGCTGTTGTTTTAAAAGGCAATGCCCAAAAGCTCTCCATACATAGCAGTGGTTCCGGCCATATCGTGATGAATGATTTTACGGCCAAACAATGTAAGTTGGAAACCTCTGGCGGCAGTAAAGTAGACCTTGACCTCGAAACGGAAAGCCTGGAAGCTTCTGCCAGCGGATCTTCCGATTTTGCATTCCAGGGCAGCGCAAAATCTTTGCGGATCAATACCAGCGGTTCTGGTTCTGTAGAGGCGGGTGATTTTAAGGTAGATGAATGCTTCATCGAAACCTCCGGAAACAGTAATATCCGCGTTAACGTGGTAGATGAGTTGACCATCAATTCAAGTGGATCAAGCGATGTAGAATATAAAGGAAATCCACGGGTAACCAATAAGCAATCAGGTGCATCTTCTGTAAAGAAGATAGAATAAGCAGCCGTCAGAATGCTTGAACAGTGAACGCGGCGCCGCAATGATAGTACGGCAATCTGATTATAATCAACAGCGATACTAACAATAGTCAGAAATACGAACAGTACCCAAGGTTAACTTCACTGTGTAAATAAATAAGACATCCCTGACCCACCCAACTACTTGTCAAGGATTTTAATGAAAGATTAAACAAAAAAGGCAGTCTAAACGATTGCCTTTTTTTATTGATTACAACAGAGTTGAGCGTTTGATCTAATTAACATCCCTAGCAGAAGCCGGTGCTGCCGCACGGGGCTCCGTAGAAGAAGGCAACCTGTACCATTCCTTTGCATAGGGGCGAAGCAGCGTGTTGCACGCATCCGGACCCCAGGTGCCGGAGTTGTATAAGTTCAGTTTTTTTGAAGGGTACTTTTTCCAGGCATCTATAATAGGCATCACTACTTTCCAGGCTGCTTCAATCTGGTCGGCCCGCATAAACAATGTAGCATCTCCCTCCAATGCATCCAGCAACAATGCCTCATAGGCTTCCGGAAGGGTTTCCGTATAAGCATCCTGGTACATGAAATCCATTTCCACGGGCTGCAGTTTCATCTCGAGGCCGGGAACCTTACTTTCAAAAAGCAGGCTTATTTCCAGCTCAGGCTGAATGCTTATGATGAGGCGATTAGGTACAATATCATCTTTGAAAATCTTATGCGGCGAATCTTTGAATTGAACCACAATTACGGAGGATTGCAAGGGCATCGACTTGCCGGTTCTTAAAAAGAAAGGAACACCCTTCCATCTTTCGTTGTCTATAAAGAGCTTCGCCGCTACAAAGGTTTCTGTTGTAGAATTCGCCGCTACATGTTCCTCCTGGAGGTAGGCTACGCGCTGCTCGCCCTTCACTTTACCCCCTGTATATTGCCCGCGCAATACATTCTTAAAAACATCAGCAGTAGTGTACGCTCTTACGCTCTTCATCAACTTCGTTTTTGCATCGCGTATTATTTCGGCTTTGTAGGCAACCGGGCAATCCATAGCTACTATGCATAATAGCTGCAAAAGATGGTTCTGGATCATATCGCGCAAAGCACCGCTGCCATCGTAATAGCCCCCTCTTTTGCCCACTCCCACATGTTCGGCTACGCTGATCTGCACATGATCGATGAATTTATTGTTCCACAGCGGTTCAAATACATAGTTCGCAAAACGGAACGCCATAATGTTCTGTACAGTTTCCTTGCCCAGGTAATGATCTATCCGGTACACCTGTTTTTCATCGAATCGTTTACTCAAATAGCGGTTCAGCTTTCTGGCCGATTCAAGATCGGTGCCAAACGGTTTTTCTATGATCATCCGGTGCAACGCCACCCGGCTACACAATTTGTTCTTGTGAAGGGCTTCGGCCAGTATCTCTATAAACCGTGGTGCTGTCGCAAAATAAAACATCCGGGTTCCACGCTGGCCATTTTCTTTATCGAATGCGTCCAGTTTCTCTTTCAACCCTGTATAAGTCTCGTTTTTAAGAAAATCTCCTTGAACATAAAAGATCCTTTCCGAAAACGTTCTCCATGTATGCTCGTTCGCCCGTCCGCTCCGGCTGA
>JACMJX010000403.1 GCA_014380425.1 Chitinophagaceae bacterium
CCTAATGATTAAAGACGGTAAATGTGTTTATGATGAAAGCCATATGGGTATCTCAATGGCAGAAATTGAAGCTGAAAGTTTCTGATATTCAGTAACCGAATCATTTCTTCCGGCTGCAAAGGCGAATAGAGATTGGTTCGGTTGCTTTTTTGGCTCGAAGTATACACATAATCGTACTTTTTTGTTTACGAGTGCCTGATGCAGCGTACACTCGGTGCTTTATTCTCATTTTTCAGCAAATGAAGAGGATCCTTAATGTGAACTGCCTAAAGGTGAAACTACATAATCATATGGAGAGAACTGTCTGATGAAAGTTCATACGCCCCACTTATTTGATGAACAATTTACGTATTAACCCGCAAATTCCTTACTATTCAGCCTTATCTTCCACACTTCGTGATGCAAACTTTTATGGAATCATTTTTTATAAAGTAGATTGGAATCAATCATTTTTAAAGCAAATAAAGATTTATGCAACACTTGAATTTACAAGAAACAGAAATAAATTTCTATCCTCATAGTGTCGCTCCTGGTGAACAAAGTGCTTTATCGGAAAGTTTGAACACCGAAACAGACCTTGACGAGGAAATAGAAGACGGAGAAGGAGTAAACGAGGATGATAGTTTAGAAGAAGAAGATACACCAGTGCTCGACGAAGAGGATTTGGAAGAAAATGACATTACAGAAGAGGAGATAGAAAATATAGAATGGGAAAGCACAGACGTCGCGGACTTAGATGACGATGATACAAATACTTAGTATCTTTCATGTTTATAAATTATACATTCACATTATTTTACCTCTTTCTATAAATTATTTAATTATGAACTATGATAACTTTCTCCCTGGAGGAGACGAGGAAATTCTGGAAGATAGAGATCTAAACCAAATCCTCAATGAAGAGGATCAAAGTAAGGTAGTAAATAACGAGATAGAACCGGAAGCGAGTAAACCGGAAGATGATAACAAAAAGAGTGATACCAACGTTCCTTCTAAAGAAGACAAACCATCGATTTAAAGGAGCGGAGGTGCAAAACATAAACCCCGGAAAAGTGATCCAGTGTAATACCTGTTTCACTATCCGGGGTCGGTGATCATATAGTTCCAATCTTTTTTCCCTAAAGCGGATCATTATCCTTTCCCTTCATATAAGCATAAACTATTGGCGGCATTACCCAGCCTTTGGGCCCTGCTTTTTCTAAAGAGCTTTCCGATTTATTAACGATGTTAATAATCGCAGCACTTGAATTTTCCGCTGAATCAGCACTTACAGCATGAAGTTCACGTTTGGATACCGGCTTGATTGGTCGGTAAGATTGGATGCCTAATGTGTTTGCTTTCATGTATAATATTATCGAAAAAGTATGCCATATTCCATATGCTTTAATACATGCCTTGCACCAGCACGCTCTTAGTTCGGATAATCTTTAGTGTGTATTTTTTTTCTCATTTCTGTTGCATTTGCTGAAAGCGTGGAATCTTTGATCAGTTTTTTATAATACTTTAATTCAGGCATTATCATTGTTTAAATAGACGTGTAGAATATTAAAACCAGCATTTATTTTTATGATGAATCAGAGTCTTACACAAAAGCAACACGCCAAAATACTACCACAGCAAATACAGCTTCTAAATTTGTTTCACCTTAACACATTAGAGTTGGAACAACGTATTACACAAGAAATTCAGGAAAACCCTATTTTGGAGGAGGCAGATAACGATTCTGATGCCCTTAATGAGAAACGTGTGGAAGATGCAGTACAGGATTATCAGGACTGGGATGAATACGGGTACGATGATAATCCTGATTATAAGGCTGAATATGCACACTACTGGCATACTGAGGACATTCCACAAAAACCGATGGTGGAAGCTAGTGATTTCAGAAAGGAATTGAAGATCCAGTTTAGCAATATGAGCAGTTGCAGGAAAGAGGTTGAACTTGCGGAATATCTTATAGACTCTCTTAATAATGATGGATTGCTAGAACAGGACCTTCTCACTTTAACAGATGACTTCTCTTTTAAAAGTAATACCTTAACAGAAGTTGATGAACTTGAAACTGTTCTTAAGAAAATACAGGAACTTGATCCTGTTGGTATAGGAGCTCGAAGCATTAATGAGTGCTTTCTTCTTCAGCTGAACAGAATGAATCCTAAGAAGTCAGAAGTAATAGCGGCAATTTGCCTCGTTGAAAAGTATTTTAACGATCTCCATAATCGCAATATGGAGAATATTTTAAACAAACTACATATTACAGAAGATGAGCTTCGAAAAGTACTTTTGCTGATAAGTAGGTTGAAAAAGAGACCTGTGAATACAATCGCGGAAAATATAGAGATGAATTATAATATTATTCCTGACTTTATTATTTCTCTAGACGGTGAAAACCTGGAAGTTTCACTCCACCGACAAAGGTCCTCATCTCTAAGTATCAATCGCTCTTGGATAGACATGATTCAAGATCAAGGAAACGACAAAAAGGGGGCCGATAAGGCAACCACCGTTTACCTCAAAAACAAATTAAATTCTGCTCAGTGGTTTATTAACGCCATTCGCCAGCGCGAGGGTACAATGCTAAAGGTTATAAAGGCGATTGTATCCCTACAACATGAATACTTTCAAGAGGGTGATATTAAATTATTGAAGCCAATGATTCTGAAGAACGTTGCAGAAATAGTTGGTGTCGATATTTCAACAGTATCAAGGATCTGCTGCAATAAATATGCAGAGACCCCTTTTGGTACGGTACTATTAAAGGACCTGTTTACTGAAGGTATTGAAAATGGATATGGAGATATAATCAGTAATAGAGTTATACAAAGTGCTGTTGTAGACATCATTGATGAAGAAGATAAAAAGAAGCCATACACTGACCAACAGCTTGTTAAACTCCTTGCTATGAAGGGATATAATGTGGCCAGAAGAACAGTTGCTAAATACAGAGAGCAGATGAAAATTCCAATTGCACAAATGAGGGGTTTATTGAGCTACTAATACACCTGCTTAAAGATTAGCCTTTTGTAATGATAGTTTACCTGCGTGCAAGTTTACTATGACGATAGCTATAGAGAAAGTAAACAATTAAACCTGCAGCAAGCCAAATTAGAAAACGAAGCCAGTTCGTATAATTTTCCTGGGCCATTAAATAAAAGCAGCTAATAAGGCCCAATACCGGTATTAAAGAGAATCTTCTTACAATGGTAAGGATAGTTACAACTATTGCAACGATTACAAACAGCCACTGGGGAAAATTCATTAAGAAAGATTCTGACCCATTATAGTACAATACATCTTGCGGTAGACCAGATTGTCTAATAACCGTTCTGTAGGTGTTTGTAAAAGAATTGTCAAGATACATTCTAACATTTCCGTTATATTTCTTCATGCCTCTCGAATCCAATATTGCCAGACGGTCTTTAAGAATAGCACTATCCTCTCGAAGCCTGCTATATAGATCATCTTGGGCCACTAGTGTCTTATTTTGAAAAAACTCCTTCATACTAGCATTATTGTAACGAAGCCCTATGAATATTGCGAGGGCAAACAATACAGGAAGAACGAATCGACCATTGAAGTATGGAACCTTGAATAATTTGTTATCATCTTTATATTTTTTCTCATTTAAAACCAGTATCCCGCCACATACAAGTATAAAGGCAAAAAGGGTACCTATGCTTGTAAGAGCTAGAACAACGTCTAGATTTAAAAACAATGCTGGGATCGCTACGAGAAGGCCCGTTAGAACCGTGGAAAAAGATGGCGTATGAAACTTTGGATGTATCCGTGAAAATATTTTTGGCAATAAGCCATCCCTGCTCATACTCATCCAGATGCGAGGCTGACCCATCTGAAAAACAAGTAATACACTTGCCGTTGCAATAATTGCACTGAAAGCGACAATACCACCGATCCATTTTAATCCTCTTTGATCGAAAACAAGTGCCAAAGGATCGCCAACATTTAGGGAAGTATACTTAACCATTCCTGTTAATACAAGGCCAAGTAACACATACAAAATAGTACAAATAATTAGTGAGTATATCATTCCTCGCGGCAAGTCCCTCTGCGGATTTTTACATTCTTCCGCAGTTGTGGATATGGCATCAAAGCCTATATAAGCAAAAAAAACAGCAGATACACCTTTTAAAATGCCACCAATTCCATTTGGCGTAAAAGGAGACCAATTATCTGCATTTACATACGCCGCTCCCACTACAATTACCAGAAATATAACAGCCAATTTAATGATAACCATTATATTACTTAAAGATCTGCTTTCCTTAATACCCACAAAAACAACTGCTGTTATTATACCGACTATACAGAATGCAGGAAGGTCCATAATGAGATGCAAACCGCCGAAGACTGGAGATGTTGTCCAAGCCATGTATTTCTGAACAAGTCCAGGATCGATAGCTGATATGCTTTGACCCTCAGATAGAGCAGTACTTACATCGGTAAATCCGTTTCGAGCGGTGGTATAATCCATGGTGAGCCAGTCTGCAATGTGTAGGCCTGCTTTATCCATCAAGTTAGAGAAGTAATCGCTCCAGCTTATTGCAACTGCAATATTTCCGATAGCATATTCCATCAAGAGATCCCAGCCTATTATCCAGGCAATGATTTCACCGAAGGCAACGTAAGAATAAGTATAGGCACTTCCACTAACCGGCACGGTACTGGCAAATTCAGCATAGCAAAGGGCGGCAAACCCGCAGGCGATCGCGGTAAATATATATAGATAGATAACTCCTGGGCCTCCATCATAACTTGCCTTACCGATACTACTGAATACACCTGCTCCTATCACGGCAGCGACACCGAAAAAAGTAAGATCTCTTACGCCTAGCACCCTTTTCAATCCTGTTCCGTGGTCGCCGTCGCTCATACCAGCGTCAGCATCGCGTAAAATGATATCGATAGATTTTTTACGAAATAACGAATTCAACATATTAGTTCTTTCTGGTTATTAGTGTTCGCGTTCGATAAGAAACATCGCAAGTTGCCGAAGTGGATCTTTACGATTACCTGACACAGCAATATCTTCAAAATGACTGAAGGCAGTATCAACATATCTATCCTTTAACTCCTTCGCCCAATTATCTACGCCACAGTCTCGGAATATTTCGAGCATTCTATCTACCTTATTAGCCGGATTATCCTTTATCAAGGATTGTATTTCATTAGTCTGACGATCATTTGCTACTTCCAATGTCTTAATCATCAAGAAGGTTTTTTTGTTAGCCATTATATCTCCCCCTATCTGCTTCCCAAACTTTCCGGGATCGCCGAAGGCATCAAGGTAATCATCCTGTAGTTGAAACGCAATACCAAGATTTTTACCAAACTGGTACAGATGATTCTGATTATCCTGCCCTGCACCTCCGAGAACTGCACCTAGTTGAAGGCAGGCAGCCAGCAAAACGGAGGTTTTTAGCTCAATCATTCTGATATAATCTTCAAGTATCACCTTCTCCTGCTTTTCAAAGTCCATATCCAATTGCTGACCTTCACATACTTCTCTTGCTGTTCTGTTAAAGATGTGAATAATTTTATGAAGGGAAGGCGAATTGATCATATTCAGGTAATCGTAAGCTCTCACCAACATCACATCTCCGGCAAGAAGGGCAGTCGGTTCTCCATAACGTGTATGAACGGTCTGCATTCCCCTGCGAAGAGGAGCCTTATCCATGATATCATCGTGAATAAGGGTGAAGTTATGAAAGAGCTCTATTGCATTTGCCAGATGGTATACATTTGGATTGATGGTGTCAAACAACTCATTACCCATAACACACATTACGGGTCGAATTCTCTTTCCTCCCAGAGAAAGAAAATACTCATTGGGAGCATATAAACTAGAGGGTTCGACTGGAAAATGTTTTACATTGAACTTTTCTTTAACCAGCACTAATAACTCTTCAAAAGAATGCATATAATTATTTTGAGTTCTTCTTGCCTTTCGTCTTTACAGTACTTTTTCCTATTCTCAACTTGGATGATTTCTCTTCTATTGAATTTGCCGGAAGGATCCACTGGTAATCTAATTGGCGTTTAGTGAGGTTAGCTGCAACTACTTTAATCTTTATTTTATCCCCCATTCGAAAAGTGCGGCCACTTCTTTTGCCAGATAAGCAGTAATCTGATTCCATGTGCCTGAAATCATCGAACTCAAAAAGACTGTTGATACTTACAAGTCCCTCGCACTTATGCTCCACCGTTTCTACCCAGAATCCGAATGAAGACACTCCGCTGATGACACCGTCAAATTCTTCACCCAACTTATCCTTCATGAATTCTACCTGCTTATATTTGTTAGCCGCTCTTTCCGTTTCCATCGCGGCTCTTTCCCGATCACTACAGTGTTTACATTTTTCCTCCATCTTCTTATCCGGCTCAATCTCTTCGTTCAGGATTTGCTCCATTACACGATGAACAAGAACGTCTGGATAACGACGTATGGGAGATGTAAAATGAGTGTAGTGTTCGAAACCCAGGCCATAGTGGCCGATATTTTCCGAAGAATAGACTGCCTTTGCCATGGTTCGTATTCCTAACTGCTCAAGTACATGCTGTTCAGGTTTACCTCTAGCATCTTCAAGAAGTTGATTGAATGAAGCAGAAATGTTTTCAGGGGAAGAAGTATCGAATTTATGCCCGTATTTTTTAGCAAATTCTACAAACGGTTTCAGTTTGTCCTCGTCGGGAGTATCATGAATACGGTAAGGAAAAGGCACAAGTTTTTTATGCACTTTCACTTTTGCGGCTGCCTCTGCTACCGCTCTGTTGGCAAGCAGCATAAATTCCTCAATCAACTGATGCGCTTCCTTACTTTCTTTGAGCACCACACCTATAGGTTTGCCGTTTTCATCGAGCTTGAATCTTACTTCAACGGAGGAGAAGTTAATAGCACCCTTTTTAAATCGCTGCTTTCTGAAACGCTGCGCAAATTTGTTAAGTAGTAGTATTTCCTCGGCACAAAAGCCCTCTTTTTTTTCTATTATTTCCTGTACCTCTTCGTAAGAAAAACGATGATCGGAATGTATAGCGGTCTTTCCTATCCAGGTTTTTTTTATATCTCCTTTAGTGTTTATTTCAAAAACGGCAGAGAAGGTAAATTTATCTTCTTTTGGTCTCAATGAACACAGTCCATTTGAGATCCGCTCAGGAAGCATCGGATTTACGCGGTCAGGGAGATAAACCGATGTTGCTCTTTCAAAAGCCGCCTTATCCAGTTCTGACCCAGGAACAACGTAATAGCTAACATCTGCAATGTGCACTCCTATTTCGTAATTACCATTCTTAAGTACACGATAAGAAATAGCATCGTCAAAATCCCGAGCATCGACAGGATCTATTGTAAATGTAAGGATGTCCCTAAAGTCTTTCCGCTTCTTAATTTCTTTAGAAGAAAGAGTGTCTGGAAGTCGCTCTGATTCTTCCAGCACTTCGTCTGAAAACCCAATAGGAAAACCTGCTTCCATAATAAGCTCTTTCATAGCCAGATCGTTCTCATCTGATGCGTTCATGACCTGCAGCACCTCGCCCTGAGGCTTTTTGTTCTTTTCCCACTGAGTAACCTTCACGGATACTCTGTCTTTATCCTTTGCCCCATTCAACTTGTTAAGTGGTATATAAATGTCCGGCATTGATTTGCCTGAATCTGCGATAAAAAAGGCAAAATTCTGGCTCACATCTATTTTTCCTAAAAATTGAGACTGCTTACGTTCCAAAACCTCCTCCACTACTCCCTGCACACGCCCTGCCTTTTGAGGATCGCCAATGATACGAACACTTACTTTATCTCCATTCATAGCTGTATTGAAATCATTAGAACGAATCATTATGTCGTTTTCCCTCCCTTCCACTATTACATAGCCCATTCCAGATCGCGTGACATCCAGCACCCCGTACACGAGGTCTGACTCTGCATTCTTATTTTTCTTGCTTTTCGTATTTTTTACATTTCTAGGCATTATCTAAGATATACGTTTATTTGAAATTACGGATGAAACTTTGAACTAAGTTATTGAACTCAGGAGCTTGCCTGAAAAGAAAGGATTGCTCTATCGGGATTACATAGAAGGGCAAATCTTTCAGCTCCTGTTCAAATTTCATCAATCTTACAGCGTCCTTCTCAGTAGTTAAAATTACCTTTTCTTCTGCCTGTATATTTCCGAACTTTGTCAGTATTTCTTTCAAGTCGTCTATTGTAAAAATATGATGGTCGTTATAAGCAAGTTGGTAATAAGCTCTCGCCTGTTCGTTCAACATTCTTTTTAAAGGAAGAGGATTTGCTATACCAGTTACCAATAAAACTTCGGTTTTTTGAGTAATTGAATATACGCTACGAAGCGTAATATGGTAAGGTGCACCATATTGAATGGTAGAGAAGAATACTCTCTGCCGACCCGATGGTTTTAGTTCTTTTTCTATACTCTTCTTTTCTTCTGTGCTTATTGAAGCTTTGCATTTCGTTACAACAATAATTTGAGCACGCTTCGCGCTGCTACGCTGGTCTCGAAGGTCACCGGCGGGCAGAAACCAATCTCTTGTATACAAGTTATTGTAGTCTGTAAGCAGTATATTAAGGCCGGCCTTTACGTAACGGTGCTGAAATGCATCATCTAGCAAAATAACGTCAGTGTCGGGTTTGTCATGCAATAGCTGAGGAATTGCTTCCAATCTTGCTTCCCCAACAGTTACAGCGACTTCAGGGAACTTGAGATGAAACTGCATTGGTTCATCTCCTACGTCTAAAGCTGTTGTATTTGAGGTTGCAAGAGCATATCCGCGTGTTTTTCTTTTATAGCCCCTGCTGAGGGTTGCCACATTAAACTCGTTTTTAAGCAGTCTTATTAAGTATTCCACCATAGGCGATTTTCCAGTACCGCCCACGGTCAAATTTCCCACACAGATGAGAGGTAAGTTAAATGGTGAACTTTTGAGAATATTCGTATCAAATAGCTGATTTCTTATCCAGATAATTACAAAATAAAGCAGCGAAAAGGGAAACAAGAGTATGCGAACCGTTTTAAGCAACGGGAAGTTAAAATTCATAGATCATATTCGGCGTGATACATAGATTTAAAGGTACGTCAAATTGATTGATATCGTCTATTTTGGCCTCTGCAGGAAAATAAGAAAAGCCTGTTTTTATAAGATCAGGCCGGCAGTTGACAAGAAACTTATCATAAAAACCCTTCCCATATCCTACCCTGTTACCGCCTTTGTCAAAACAGAGCAATGGAACAAAAACAAGATCTAACTCTTCTGGGTCAAGTTCTTCTCCATTTAAGGGCTCCATAATACCATACAAGTTTTTCTGAAAACTTGCATTTCCATTTACGGCCACAGCCCTAAAGTTGCCGGTTTCCAAATCAATTACCGGAAAGCATACCTGAAGGTCCGGAATCCTGAAAAACAGGTAATCTAAGAGGATATGCGTATTTACCTCTTTAAGAAGATCCAAGGGCCAGAAGCTAAGCAGGTTCTTTACATTATCAAAAGATAGTGTTTGGAACTGAATAAGCAGGAGATCATCCAACTTTAATTTGTCAGAATGGCTTAGCAGTTCGCGCTTTCTCCTGTAAAGCTCCCTCAATTGTTTTTTCACCATAAAGTTTCGTTCAACGATTTCTTGAGTAGGCCAGCCTGATGTTGAATAAAATCCTTTCCTATTGAAGAAGCAAAAGGTACTTTTCCAATTATTGGGTAACCAGACCAGGCTGCTATTTCAGCTTCGTAATCTAGATATTGATCATTAAATACCCATCCCGCTACTTTTACCTTGTGAGCCCGGCAGACCTGTGCCGTCAGCAAAGAATGATTGATGCTTCCCAGGTAATTCCGGCTAACTAGTACTACCTGTGCATCAAGCCTTTTAATGAGGTGAAGTACTTGTTCGTTTTGATTTAATGGAACCAGCAGCCCACCCGCCCCTTCTATAATCAAAGGGCGTGCGTTACTAAAAGTGCTGAATTGATTATAAATTGTTTCCAGATCTATGGTAATTCCATCCTGTCTGCCAGCAAGGTGAGGAGAGGCTGGGGTGTTCAATAAATACGATTCAGAATGTATTACAGTAGTTTTATTGGTAATTGCAGCTTTTACCCAACTGCTATCTGTGCCGCCTATAATTCCTGCCTGAACTGGCTTCCAATAATCGGCCTCTAAGGCTTCCGTGAGTATCGCAGCTATCACCGTTTTTCCTACATCAGTGCCTATCCCGGTCACAAAAACAGGTTGCATGTTTATTTATTTACAAAGATCGAAAACAATGTAGTACCATAAGCACGGGTAGTAACAAACAATGGATACCCTTCGTAATGGTTGCGAGGTGTGTGTTCGAGAACAAACCATCCTGATTGCTTTAACAAATTCTTCTCGCTTATTATTATTGGAATATCATTGATTGCTTCTAGAGCATATGGCGGCCCGGCAAAAATAAAACCAAATGTATCTGTGCACTGCTCCATGAATCGAAACGCGTCCATTTTTACCACCTTCAAATTCCCGATTTTTAGATCCAATCCGGTTTTCTTGATAAATTCGGCCATGTTAGGGTCCTTTTCCACAACTGTGAGATGAGTTGCTCCCCTTGATGCCAGCTCATAACTTATACTTCCGGTACCACCAAACAAGTCCAGCGTTTTTAAGTTTTCCAATTCAATATTGTTTTGTAGTATATTGAAAAGCCCTTCTTTAGCAATATCTGTAGTAGGTCGCGTATACGGCATTTTAGAAGGCGGGTTCACTCTTCTTCCCCCATACTCACCCCCTATAATACGCATGTTGTCAATTTTAGTATAGGTGCAAAGAAATGTGCAGGGAAGGAATCAAGTTCTGGCAGCAGTTCGAGTTTCTTTGGCGGAGAAACAATTTCAACCAGCATAAAGTACTTTAGCAGCTCTTCATACATAAAAGAATCAGTTGCAATCATGCCACTTACTTTCAACGGAGTAGCAAGAGGGGATAAATTGTATCGATTATAAATATTCAAAACATGATAGCTTACATCCTCTGCCGTTTCATAAGCGTAAGTCTGAACCAGTTCAATCGAATTGTTTCTACAAAGCATAACTAGCAGTTCATTGGGGTAAAATATTACCTCTATTGTTTCAGTTGCATGCTCTTGTTCCTGCCATAAGACCATCCACAAAGAGTAAAAATGCTTGTACTGGGCGGGTGAAAACTTTCGATCGAGGAATCGATGTATGTCTCCGGGTATGAGGTATATATTATACATGTCCAGGTTGAGGATCCTCTCCCAAAGAACAACGTCCTTCCGTAAATCCCCATGTACAATTGCGAGTAAATCTTTGTTCATTTCCTCATTAAAAAATAGGGCGGGTACAAGGTGGCTTTCCGGCATATTATAAATGATTGCCGAAACAGGAATATTTTTTCCTAGAAGTTCATCACCAGCCACAATTTCTTCC
>JACMJX010000404.1 GCA_014380425.1 Chitinophagaceae bacterium
AAAGATACAGTGGAGCTAGTAAAACGCAACAAACAGGTAAACATTGATATTCACGATGTCGAGCGATTCAAGAGAGATAAGAAAGTAGCCGAAAAACTAAAGACCGTAGATACGATAGGATGCTTTTATATCGAAAGCCCTGCTATGCGGCAACTATTGTTAAAACTGGAATGCCGTGATTACCTAACACTAGTTGCAGCAAGTTCGATTATCAGGCCAGGTGTCGCGCAATCAGGCATGATGCGGCAATATATCCACCGATACCATCATCCTCATGATTTCGAATACCTGCACCCGGTAATGAAAGAGCTATTGTCCGAAACCTATGGAGTAATGGTTTATCAGGAAGATGTGATTAAAGTTGCGCACCACTTTGCAGGGCTTGACCTTGGCGAGGCAGATGTATTAAGAAGGGCGATGTCGGGTAAATATCGGGGTCAGAAGGAATTTGAGAAAATAAAGACCAACTTTTTCTCCAACTGCAAAAGCAAGGGATATTCACCGGAACTCACTTCAGAAGTATGGAGGCAGATAGAAAGCTTTGGCGGATTCTCATTTTCTAAAGCACATTCGGCCAGCTTTGCGGTAGAAAGCTATCAAAGTCTTTTTCTTAAAACTTATTTTCCTCAGGAATTCATGGTCGCCGTCATCAATAATTTTGGTGGATTTTATTCAAGGGAAGTTTATTTTCATGAATTAAAAAAAACAGGTGTAAAACTGCTTCCTCCTTGCGTTAACGAAGGGCAATATCTTACTTCCATAACCAATAACATAGTGCATGTGGGGTTTATTCACGTTGAAGGGCTAGAAGAGAAAATCATTAAAGCAATATTGGAAGAGAAAGGCCGACATGGAAGTTACTTTCATTTGCAAGACTTAATGGAACGTACCCGTGTTCCGCTGGAGCAACTCAATATCCTGATACGTATTGGAGCACTCCGGTTTACCGGAAAGAACAAAAAAGAATTGCTCTGGGAAGCTAATTTCTTACAGAAGAAAAGCACCCGGCATCTTGTTAGTTCTATACCGATGTTCGATGAAGCTCCGGTAGTATTTAAATTACCGCAATTAAAACAACATCCACTCGACGATGCAATGGATGAAATGGAGTTACTCGGCTTTCCACTCGGTAACGTGTGGGATCTGGCGGATGTAGATCTCGCGGCATTTAAAACGGTAGCAGAATTAAAGGCATCGAAGGAAGTAACTATGGATATTATAGGATACTTCATTACGGAGAAAGCAGTAAAAACAGCCAATAGCAATACGATGTATTTTGGTACTTTTCTCGACAAGAAAGGCGACTGGCTGGATACCGTACATTTTCCCGGTTCCTTCCAGTACACTCCTTTTCAGGGTCGGGGATTTTATAAGATGAGGGGGAAAGTGATAGAAGAATTCGGTGTATTGTCACTGCAAGTGGAGCAATGCATAAAGATTGGAATCAAAGCTAGATGACCGCTGTTTTATTAGTTTCTTCATCTTCATCTGTGCATAAAAAGGATGATCAGGATTTACTATCAGCTGCTGGGTTTGCGGATGAATCAGAACATCCATATCCTCTAACGGAATGGCGCCGAGCAGGGGTTCTGAATCTCCGGGAAGAACCATAGCCTGGCAGGAGGTCCTCCGGTTTCTAAACTTCAGCTCTACCGGAGCAACCACGTCGTATTCAACAATATATCCATTAGCGAGCTGAGCTTTCTTCCTTTCTACTACAGGCAATTGAAGTTGTTCCTGAATTCGTTCATTTATGGCCAACATGATTGCCCCGGTATCCACGAGCATATTCACCCACATGCCTTTTACTTCATCTTTATCCATGTATCCTCGGCGAACCATTTCCAGATCTCCTCCATTTATGATATGTATATCCGCGTAAACTAATCCCATAACAACATTGATTTAAAGTAAATATAAACAGTAAGGGGTATTCAAAAATCAGTGTCATTAAGGGATATTGACGCGCATTTTGTAATCTCCTAGGCCTTAATATGTAGCAACGTAAACTTCCTAAAAAATAAATTTAGTACTTAAAAAATTTGAACTGTTCTTATTAACGATATCGTTTATCAGATGCTTATTACTCTCGTTCATTTTAAATGCCACGAGCGACCGGATCGAGAAAGCGCGAATGGCATCTGCTACCGAAAGCGTACCCTCTGCACTGTCCTTCCGTCCGGTGAAGGGAAACACGTCTGGCCCCCGCTGACATTGACTGTTAATATTCAATCGGCTCACCTGGTTCACCAGTGGATCTATAAGTGCTGCTACTTCATCAGCATCATTACTGAATATACTCACCTGCTGGCCATGAGTAGCTTCAATGAGATATTCGATCGTTTCTTCCAGGTTATCGAAAGGCACTACGGGAACGATAGGTCCAAACTGCTCTTCGTGATAAAGCTTCATCTTGCTGTTTACCGGATAAACAACTGCAGGAAAGAATAAAGAAGCAACGGACGCACCCCCGTTTTCATTCATCACCTTTGCTCCGTTAGCTTCGGCATCTGCTATACACTCTTTTAGATAGTCAATTTTATGCGGTTCGGGCAAAGGAGTAAGCGCCACACCTTTTTCCCAGGGCATGCCGAATTTGAGCCCGGCTATTGCCTCATTGAATTGTTTAAGAAATTCATCGGCGATGCTCCTGTGTACCCAAACAATTTTAATGGCTGTGCAACGCTGTCCGTTGAATGAAAGTGCGCCGGAAAGTGTTTCTTTCACCGCAAGGGGAAGATCGGCCTTCGCCGTGATGATAGAAGCGTTCTTGGCGTCCAGACCCAGAACTGCCCTTAACCGATTCACCTTAGGATGCAGTTTCTTCAACTCATTGGCTACTTTGCTGGATCCAATAAGCGTAAGTACATTTATTTTTCCTGACTGCATGAGCCCTGGTATGATCGTGTTGCCGCGTCCATAAATTACATTCACCACGCCTTTGGGAAAGCAGTCCTTAAAAGCTTGCTGTAGGGGGTAGTGCAGCAGTGTTCCAAATTTGGGTGGCTTAAAAAGAATTGTATTTCCCATTATCAGCGCAGGTATCAGTGTAGTGAACGTTTCGTTGAGTGGATAGTTGAACGGCCCCATACACAATACCACGCCCAGGGGAGAGCGACGCACCTGAGCCGCTATTCCATCCACTATCTCAAAGCCGGAAGACCCCCGATCGAGATTTTTCAGGGAGTCGATTGTTGCATAAATGTATTCTACCGTGCGATCAAACTCTTTAATAGAATCTGCCTGCGATTTGCCAATCTCCCACATAATCAATTTCACCATGATGTCTTTCTGTTCAATCATTTTGCCGGTAAATTGCTCCACACACCCGATCCTCTCGGCTACGCTCATAGTAGGCCATTCTCCCCGGCCATCATGATAAGCCTCCACCGCAGCATCGAGTGATTCTTTGGCTTCCTTTTCCGTACAAACAGGATAGCTGCCTATCAGCTTCCGCTGCAGGCCATCTTTGGTTCTTATACATACCGGAGAAAAAACTTCGTGCACGCTTCCCGACCACTGCTTCATTTCCCCGTTGCTTAGATACTCTTTCTGGTTGATCTGACCTGGCAATGCATGTTCTGCAGGAATTTCTTCTTCCCTTACAAACTTGCTTTCCAGTAATTCTTTCAGTTGCATTTAAAAGGATTGAGTTATTTAATAGTTCGTTATACTTCTACAAGTTTCATCCGAGGCACTAGAATTTTCATTACCGTCCATGCTACGATATATGCCAGTGCACAAAAAGAAAACATGATGGTATAACCGGTTTGTATATGCCCTAATTTACTGTAATAATCAAAAAGCCATCCTCCCGTTTTTGAAACGAGCACGCCTCCCAAACCACCTGCCATCCCCCCCATTCCTATCACTGAACCAATAGCTTTTTTAGGAAACATGTCGGATACGGTGGTAAAGATATTAGCTGACCATGCCTGGTGAGCAGAAGCGCCGATACCTATCAGTAATATGGGGGCCCAGAAACTGTAGCCGCCCAGTGGCTGCGCCAGTAAAACAACCAGGGGGAAAAAAGCAATGATCAGCATAGCTTTCATGCGTCCATCATAGGCGTTATATCCCTTCCTGATAAAATAAACAGGAAACCAGCCACCTCCAATGCTGCCTATCATAGTTAGGCTATAAAGAACAGTAAGGGGAAGAATGATCTCCGTTTTTTCCATTCCATATTGTGCCTTCATATAGGCAGGCAGCCAGAAAAGAAAGAACCACCATACGCCGTCTGTCATAAACTTTCCAAATATAAAAGCCCATGTTTGGTTGTATCCAAGCAATTTTACCCATGATACTTTTTCAACACGCGATGCCTCTGCTAATATCGTTTCCTTATCGCTGTTAATGTACTCGTATTCCGATGCCGATAGCCGCTTTTGTTCCTTTGGATTATCGTATAATATCCACCAGAAAGCCAGCCATAAAAATCCTATGGCGCCGATGACTATAAATGCAGCTTCCCAACCCCAGTTTGCCCCTATCCAGGGCACGGTAAGCGGTGCCAGGATAGCTCCTACATTAGTACCCGAATTGAAGATTCCGGTAGCGAATGAACGTTCTCTCTTCGGGAAGTATTCTGCCGTAGCCTTGATGGCAGCAGGGAAGTTGCCCGCTTCCCCGAAACCAAGAACGGCACGGGAAATCATAAAACCTGCAATTGACACAGGTACCGTGGCAATACCCACCCATCCAAGCACAGCCGCCGCACCTTCACCCAGAGGAATGGCAAGAGCATGCATGATGGCCCCTAACGACCATATTATAATCGCCCATGTGTACCCCTTTTTGGTTCCCATCTTATCTATGATGCGTCCTGCAAACAGCATGGAAATAGCATACACGAACTGGAATACGGAAGTAATGTTTGCGTAATCGGTGTTTGTCCAGCCATACTCGGCAGCAAGGGTAGGCTGTAACAAACTTAACACCTGGCGATCCAGGTAATTGACGGTCGTGGCAAAAAACAACAGTCCGCAAATCGTCCAGCGGTATCTTCCAATGGCAGCAGTCGCATTAGTCATGAATTATCGTTTTACTTGTTTTATAGTTTCAAGAACCGCTTTGGTGGCTGCTTCAATGGTAGCATAATCCTTCTGCTCCATTAGTTTCTTACTAACAAGTTTACTACCCATACCAACGGCACATACGCCTGCCTTAAACCAGCTTTCTATATTCTCCTTGGTAGTATCTACACCACCTGTAGGCATGAATAAAAGATCGGGAAAGATATCCTTTATTCCACTTAAAAACTCCGGCCCTAACATATTTCCCGGGAACAACTTGATAAACTTTACTCCTGCATTTTCAGCGGCAATTATCTCGGTAGGAGTCATACACCCTGGTGCATAAAACATGCTTTTCTCGGCGGCGTACTCGGCTACCTCTTTTACAAAACCAGGGCTTACCATAAAATCAGCTCCCGCTCCGAGATATTCCTGCGCCGACTTCAGGTTCTTTATGGTGCCAATTCCAATTAACAAACCGGGCATTTCCTGATCACGTATGGCGATCAGTGCTTTAAAGTTTCTAAAAGCTGCTTCACCCCGGTTCGTATATTCCACAGCCTTTATACCCGCCCGGTACAAAGCTCTTAAAACCTCTATGCTGATAATTTCATCCGGATTGAAATACAACGGCAGCATGCCCTGCTGAATAATTGCGTCTGTTGCATTCTTTAAGTTGCTCATAGTATTACTTTTTCACTTTAATGACTAATTTTCTTATCTCACCCTTTCCAATCATCGGTGCATGTACATCTTCTGGGAAGAAAATCGCGAATTCTCCATTTCTTAACTGGAAATGCATCTCTGGCGCATCTGAATAGAACTGTACATCTTTTTCAGTATCATAACCACCATTAGGCAGAATGCAGTTTTCGCGTGGTTTCCAGCCGATCGTTTCTGTACCGGTGATGCAAAGCTGAATATCGATATTCCTGTCGTGACACTCGAACTTCGCAGCGGATTCCTCGGCTGTCATACCATTCTTGTTGGAGAATATCGCTCTCAGGTTATCTCCGTCGATCTCGTACTTTCCCGGGGCAATATTCTGAAGGTCTGTATTACTGATGTAATCAAAGGCCTTAGCAAAGGAAGGATGCAGGCTGAAGTACCTGGATGCATTGGCAATGGTGTCTATAATCATTTTTGGCTCTTGAACTGTTGAATAATTAAGTTTAACGCTGTACCCGTCCGCTACCATCGCCTTTTATCAGTTCTTTGACCTCATTAAGTGTTGCATGATTGAGATCTCCCGGTATCGTATGCTTCAGAGCAGATGCAGCTACTCCAAATTCGGCCGCCTCTCCAAGTTGCATGCCTGTTACAAGACCAAAGATAAAGCCGCCGGCGAAAGAGTCGCCGCTGCCTACACGATCTACTATGCGAATTTCATATTGTTTTGTATGATAGAACGCATTGCCATCGTAAACCAGGGCGCTCCATCCGTTATCGGAAGCACTATGGCTTTCTCTCAAAGTGGATGCGATGTACTTAAACCCAAATTTATCCTTCATTTGCTTAAACACGCTTTTATACCCTTCCAGATTCAGTTCGCCTTTCGTTACATCCGTACCCTCGCTTTTGAAGCCTAAAGTAGTATCGGCATCCTCTTCGTTCCCAATGCAAACATCTACATGCTGGCAAAGCTCGGTCATCACCTGCCTCGCCTTTTCTTTGCTCCACAATTTTTTACGGTAATTCAGGTCTATACTCGTCGTAATGCCCTTTGCCTTTGCAGCCTTTAGTGCAGCTAGTGTAAGCGCTGCGGCCTTGTCGCTCAGCGCCGGGGTAATGCCGGTAGTATGAAACCAGTCGGCACCCTCCAGTATCTTGTCGAAATCAAATTCAGCTATGTCCACTTCTGCAATAGAAGCATGTGCACGGTCGTACACTACCTGAGAGGCGCGCATGGATGCTCCTGTCTCCAGAAAGTAAATTCCTAACCGCTCGCCTCCTCTTACTATGAACTGCGTATCCACCCCATGCCGGCGTAAATGGTTAATGGCAGACTGCCCAATGGGGTTGTTCGGTACTTTGGTAACAAACGTACCATTTAATCCATAATTACAAAGCGAAGCCGCCACATTGGCTTCTCCTCCACCGTAGGTAATATCAAAACTATCGGCCTGTACAAATCTTTTAAAGTCGGGGGTCGACAAGCGAAGCATGATCTCTCCGAGGGTAACTACTTTTTTACTCATTGTATTTCTATTTTATAATCAGTGGTTCAATTTCATTAAAGTTGAAATAGCTATTGGCATTATTATAACAAATATCCTGAATTATCTTGCCCGTCCACAAAATATCGTCCGGCAGCTCTCCATTCTCTATGTCTTCACCAAAAAGATTACAAAGGATCCTGCGGAAGTACTCATGCCTGGGATAAGACAGAAAACTTCTTGAATCCGTAAGCATTCCTACAAACCTGCCTAGCAAACCCATGTTGGATAGTGTATTGATCTGTTTAATCATACCATCTTTCTGATCTAGAAACCACCACCCAGAACCCCACTGCACTTTGCCTGCAATGGAACCATCGTTATAATTTCCGATCATTGTTGCCATCAACTCATTATCGCGGGGATTGAGATTATAAAGAATGGTTTTTGCAAGCTGGTTTTCACTATCCAATCTATTCAGGAACTTTGACAGACTCCGCCCTTGCGTAAAGTCCCCTATGGAGTCCCACCCGGTATCAGGCCCAAGAAGCGACAACATCCTGGAATTATTATTCCGTAATGCCCCAAGATGGTATTGCTGCACCCAGCCTTTCTCCCAATCCCAAATCGCAAATTGAAAGAGAATAGCAGATTTGAACTTAAGGATTTCTTCCAGCTTTAACGAGTTTCCTGATCGTATCTTATCAAATGCCGCTCTCACTTCTGCATCCGTATATTCTTCCGCATAAACATGTTCGAGACCGTGGTCGGATACAGTACATCCCATAGAAGCAAAGAAGTCATGTCTCTTTTTCAGGGCAGAGAGATAATCGTCGTACGTGCTGATCGACACGCCTGCCACAGCTTCCAGTTTAGCGATATAGCTGTTAAACGCCGGAGCATCATCTACATTCATCGCCTTATCCGGCCGAAAAGCAGGCAGTATCTTTATTTCAAAACCGTCTTTCCGGATCTTGTCATGATGCTCCAGGCTATCTGTCGGATCATCGGTAGTGCACACCACCTTTACATTCATCTTGCGAAGCAACGCCCTAACCGAGTATTCGGGGGTGCGGAGTTTCTCACCACATGCTTCAAAAATCTCCCTGGCAGAGTCTCCATTTAATATATCGTGCACATTGAAATAGCGTTGCAACTCTAGGTGCGTCCAGTGATAAAGAGGGTTACGTACTGTAAAAGGAACGGTTTCCGCCCATTTTTCAAACTTCTCAAAGTCTCCCGCGGTGCCTGTGATATACTTTTCCTCAACCCCATTGGTGCGCATCGCCCGCCACTTGTAATGATCACCGTATAACCATCCCTGCGTGAGGTTATCGAAATTGGTATCCTGAGCTATCTGGTCGGGCAACTGGTGGCAATGGTAGTCTATAACAGGCATCTCCTTTGCAAAATCATGATACAGCCTTTGGGAGGTCTTGTTTTGAAGCAAAAAGTTCTCATCCAAAAATTTCTTCATCTCTTTCAGATCTTTATAATTAGCTTAAAGCGAAACACCTCTTTTCCATGGAATAAAATCGTCCTGATTCAGCAGCACTGATTTAGGAATTGTTTCCCCACCTGCAGCCTTAATACAATATTCAAGGATCTCCTCACCCATCTGTTCAATTGTTTTCTCTCCTTCTATAATGCTGCCCGTGTCAATATCTATAATATCCGCCATTCTGTTCGCAAGTGCGCTATTGGTCGCCACTTTTATAACCGGACAAACTGGATTGCCGGTAGGAGTTCCCAGGCCGGTAGTAAAAAGAATCAATGTTGCCCCGCTTGCTGCCTTGCCCGTAGTAGCTTCTACGTCATTACCGGGGGTACATACAAGGCTAAGCCCTGGCTTAAGGGCGGGTTCCGTGTAATCCAGTACATCTACCACCGGTGAATGGCCCCCTTTTTTTGCAGCACCGGTGCTCTTTATAGCGTCGGTGATAAGTCCGTCTTTTATATTACCCGGAGATGGGTTCATCTCGAAACCCGAACCCACCCTATGTGCGGCATCATTATAACTACGCATCAGGTGTATGAATTTGTGAGCAGCAGCTTCGTCAACCGTCCTGTCGATAAGATCCTGCTCCGCCCCGCACAGTTCGGGAAACTCCGCCAACAGTATCTTGCCTCCAAGGGCAACAACAAGGTCGCTGCAGTAGCCTACTGCGGGATTGGCGGAAATGCCGCTGAATCCATCGCTACCCCCGCATTTAACGCCGATGGTTAGTTTATCCAGAGTAGCAGGTTTACGTTCCAGCTTATTGATTTCTATTAA
>JACMJX010000405.1 GCA_014380425.1 Chitinophagaceae bacterium
CTTTAAAATGGATTCCGTTCAATGCCAGCTCTTCCAGTACAGGCCGATATATCTCTTCGAGGACCGGAATATGGAGCCCGGTCAACTGTATTTTATTTTGCAGAATAAGCTTTGCAGCGATACCTAAAGGTAGACCAACTGTTTTCGCCATTGCAGTACGTTGGCTATCTTCGCCTTTTACAATAAGGGAGCTTTTAATAAAGAACTGTTTACCCCCAAGTGTATAGTCAAATTCGTGGAGCATTACAATCATGTCTTTATCTGCCTGTTTCATCTCAAGTCGCCGCTCTAGTAAATCTTGCAAGATATCCGCAGATGTCTTAGCTGTCGAGGGAACTGGGCTATCCTCAAAGATACCGAGAAAACTAAGCTGGTAGTGGGTTTCAGGGCTGACGAGAGAAGCAGTATTGGTACTCCATTTTTTATAGGCTAAACTCTTAATTTCGATCCAATCCTCGGGATTGGTTAGTCCTGCATTCACAATTACATCCCATGCTTTGCAAAATGAGGGATGGCGAAGGGTGGTTCTTATGAATGTCGGGCAATCTTTTAAATCGTAAACTTCTGCATAACGTAACGAATCTCTATTAGGGTAAAAGGCAAATTGGCCGGTACCTTCAATTTCGACTTCTTCGCAGTTTTTGAAGAGGTCTTTATATTCTAGCTTTATTATCTTGTTGTTTTTCTTAAAGACAGCACCATCACTGCCGGCAAGCACTATATTCCTCGGATTCCAACTTACTTTATAGTGCCATGGATTATTGTCGCTTTCCGGTGCTACGAGTCCTCCGCAGTGCGATTTAAATGATGAAATTTTACCACCCTTACTTTGTATATTATGGATGATTTGCATGGCACTCATATGATCAATACCAGGGTCAAGGCCCATTTCACAAAGGAAAAAAAGCTTTCTATCCTCGATTTCAGTGGCCAGGCCACGAATATCTGCATCGATGTAAGATGCTGTCAAAAGATTTTTTCGTAACAGCAAACAATTCTTAGCAACTAAAAAATGCAAGGATGGCGGTAACATTGAAATAACAATATCAGCGTCATAAATGAGAGAATTTCTTTCTAAGTCGTTTTCTACGTTCAATAATACTATCCGTGCGTTCTTAGAATTACCTATTTTAGATACTGCCTGGGAAATGTTTCCGTCTGCTATAACCAGCTCCCAGTCAAATTCTCCACAAGTTTTGATAAGATAATCGATCAAACAGGTGGAGGACTTCCCGGCACCTATGAGCAGTATTCTTTTCATACTGCGAAATTAATGATTAACGCCAATAACCCAGTGAAAGATCAAGCCTTGATAATGCAAAAAAACAATCTTTAATCAGGTTTTTAGCCTCAAAAACGGTATTTTTGTACTCTTCAAAAATAATTTTCATCTAACTAAAATACTGGTTTAAAGCATGGAAGATAACATAACTCCTCTGGAGACTTCTGACAATAACAGGATCATCAGGATCAACATCGAGGAACAAATGAAAACGGCCTATATAGACTACTCTATGTCTGTAATAGTTGGCCGTGCATTGCCAGATGTGAGGGATGGATTGAAGCCCGTTCATCGGAGAGTTCTTTATGGGATGAATGAATTAGGTAATCAAAGCAATAAGCCTTACAAGAAATCAGCACGTATCGTTGGTGAAGTAATGGGCAAGTATCATCCCCATGGCGATAAGTCGATTTATGATACACTGGTAAGGATGGCCCAGGAATGGAGCCTAAGATATACACTGGTAGATGGGCAAGGTAATTTTGGTTCTCAAGATGGAGATGAGCCGGCGGCAATGCGTTATACAGAAGCAAGGCTTCATCGCCGGGCAGAAGCAATGCTTGAGGATATTGACAAAGAAACAGTTGATTACCAACTCAATTTTGATGATTCTTTGAAGGAACCCACTGTTCTTCCTGCAAGGTTGCCTAATCTTCTTATTAATGGGTCCAGTGGCATAGCTGTAGGTATGGCTACTAATATGCTTCCTCACAACTTAAGCGAGAGTATAGATGGATGTATTGCTTATATAGAGGATCGCGAGATAAGTATTGACGATCTTTGCAAGCATGTAAAAGCGCCTGATTTTCCGACGGGAGGCATTATATGGGGTATGGAAGGAGTAAAGCAAGCAATGCACACCGGGCGGGGAAGGGTAGTGCTAAGAGGTAACGTTACTGTTGAAACAAAAGTAAGCGGTAGGGAGCAAATCATAATTACAGAGGTTCCTTATCTCATGAATCGTGATGCCTTGTGTGACAAGATAGGACAATTGGTGAATGAAAAAGTAGTAGAAGGAATATCACATGTAAATAATGAATCCAATCAAAAAGAGGGAACACGGATAGTCATTGATCTTAAAAGAGATGCTGTTGCCAATGTGGTTATCAACCAGCTTTATAAAAATACGGAATTACAAACATCTTTTGGTATCAATAATGTAGCTCTTGTAAGAGGGCGTCCGAAAGTGTTGAATCTTAAGGATATGATTAGTGAGTTTGTTCATTTCAGACATGAAGTGATCGTTCGTCGTACTCAGTTTGAACTCCGGGAAGCAGAAAAAAAGGCTCATATACTTGAGGGATATTTGATAGCACTGGATCATCTTGATGAGGTTATAAAGCTGATTAGAGAATCTTCGACGCCTGATTTTGCAAGAGAGGGCTTGATGTCTAATTTCGATATGACTGAGATCCAGGCAAAAGCCGTACTCGAACTCCGGTTGCAGCGCCTTACGGGAATGGAGCGGGATAAGATCAGGGACGAACATGCGGAAATCATGAAAAAAATTACTTATTTCAAGGAGGTTCTTGCCAATGAAGGGCTACGCTTCCAGATCATCAGGGATGAACTGTTGGAGATAAAGCAGAAATTCGGTGATGAACGCAAAACTAAGATTACTTATCTTGCTGACGAACTAAACATGCTTGATCTTATAGAAGATGAAGACGTTGTTATTACTATTTCCCATCTTGGTTATATCAAGCGTACCTCTCAGGCTGAATATCGCCAGCAAAGGCGTGGTGGACGGGGTTCAAAAGGGGGAAGAACAAGGCAGGAGGACTGGATAGACCATCTTTTTGTTGCGTCAACCCATCATACAATGCTTTTCTTTACTGAAAAAGGACGGTGCTTCTGGTTGAACGTTTATGAGATACCAGAGGGGGATAAAACAGGAAAAGGCAGAGCAATCCAAAACCTCATACAGTTACCGGCCGATGATAAAGTAAAGGCCATTATCGATATAGCTAAACTTGATGATAAGGATTTTACAAATTCCCATTATATTGTTCTTTGCACGAAAAAAGGTGTAATTAAAAAAACGTCCCTGGAAGATTTTAGCAGACCGAGAGTAAATGGAGTCAACGCTATTACTATTTTAGAGGGAGATGAGTTACTGGAAGCGAAGCTAACGGATGGCAATAATGAAATAATGATGGCATTAAAAAGTGGGCGTGCCATCCGCTTCCCTGAAGAAAAAGTGCGGGTAACCGGGAGGGGTGCGATTGGTGTTGGAGGGATAGAAGTAGATGATGCTAAAGATGAAGTGATTGGCATGATATGTGTCAAAAAGGACGATAAATCGAGAACGATCCTTGTTGTAAGTGAAAAAGGTTTTGGTAAGCGCTCTTCGCTTGAAGAGTACAGAATAACGAACAGAGGTGGGAAAGGGGTGAAAACAATAAGTGTTACCGAAAAAACTGGCGTGCTTGTGGGAATATTAGACGTTACAGAAAAAGAAGACCTTATGATAAGTTGTAAAAGCGGGATTACAATACGTACCGGAATTTCAGACATTAGGGAAGCTGGTAGAGCTACTCAGGGAGTGAAACTTATAAGATTAGACGATGGAGATGAAATTGCTGCAATAACTAAACTTGATGAGCATGAGGAGGAGGTGGAAGCCGATGCTATAAATCAATCTTTAATTAATTTAGAGGATTCTGAAAACACGTCAGGTATTGAAGGAGTTGATAATGAAGATAGCCTTCCAGGAGAAATTGACACTGATGAAGTTGTATAGTTGTAAACTTTTAAATACGCTACCAACTAAATACATCAATAAATCATCTTATTACAAATAAATCAGAAAATGAAAAGAATACTTTTAACATCACTGCTTTCCTTCGCTGTATTTGGCTTGCTTGCCCAAAATATTGAAAAAGCCAAGGATATGCTAAAAGACAAAAAACTTCAAGATGCCAAAAACCAGATTGATAAGGCTCTTGCTAATGAAAAGAACGCAAAGAGCAGTGATGCATGGTACACCAAGGCGAAAATTTATAACGAAATAGCTAACGATTCCATATTGAAAGCTACAGTTCCTGATGCTCGAGAGCAGGCTTTTGAGGCCATTCAAAAGTATGTGCAAACAGACGAGAAATCGCAGCTTCTTCAGCTTACTCTTGAGCAGTATCGTCCTATTATGGATATTTATTCAGGCTATTACAAAGTAGGAGCATCATTTTATAACAGCAATAACTTCAATGACGCGTTTATTAACTTCAAAAGGTGTTTGGATGTTAGCGACTACATGATATCAAAAAAGTGGAGTAATCTTACTATGGACACAAGCATTATTCTTTATACAGGCATTTCTGCGGACAAAATTAATAGTAAGGACACGGCAGCCAGGTATTATAGAATTCTTGCAGATGCTAAAGTAGGAGGCAAAGAAATGGATCTCATTTACAAATGGTTGGCTGATTACTATAATCAAAAAAAGGATGTTTCTAACGCAGAAAAATACTTAAAAATAGGAGCGGAACTTTACCCTGAAGACACTTACTGGTCTAGCATGGAATTGGAGATGGCTGGCAGTAATACGGATAGAAATACATTGTATAAAAAGTACGATGAAATAATGGTGAAAGAACCTACTAATTATATTTATCCCTACAATTATGGGGTTGAACTTTACAAGGAAGCTTATGTTGAAGACATCACTAAGCGCCCTGCCGACTCAAAAGAAAAGATTGCAAAGGCTGAGCAGATGATAAAAAAATCACTTGAACTGAAGCCAGATTACTTTCAGGCTGGTTTAGTATTAGGTCAGATTTATTATAATCAAGCCGTCGACATAAGTACTCAATCCAGGAGTATTAAGGCAGGTGCAAATGGAAAAATATCTGCCGACGATCAAAAGAAGAAAGATGCTTTTAGAGCTGAAATGATTAAGAAATTTGACGCCGCCATTCCGTATTTAGAAAGCGTGGAAAAAAATCTGGGCAGTGCTGGTAAATTAAAAATGGACCAAAAAACAAGTCTAAAAAATGCTTACGATCTTCTTGCCACCATTTACGATAATAAGCAGAATAAAGAAAAATTAAAGGAATACGAGG
This sequence comes from Chitinophagaceae bacterium, assembly GCA_014380425.1. GTDB lineage: Bacteria > Bacteroidota > Bacteroidia > Chitinophagales > Chitinophagaceae > JADCRZ01. The sequence goes on from JACMJX010000405.1 coordinate 5,344, forward strand.
AGAAATTTAATAACGTAGACAAAGCTCATTAATAATAAAAAGAAAGCTGTTCATCTTGAGTGAACAGCTTTCTTTTTATTATTA
>JACMJX010000406.1 GCA_014380425.1 Chitinophagaceae bacterium
AACATTAAAATTATAACTCATGGCTAAGAATTCAAGTGTAGGCATTACTCCTTTACACGACAGAGTAGTGGTAAAAGCGGCCGCTGCAGAAGAAAAGACAGCAGGTGGCATCATCATTCCTGATACCGCAAAGGAAAAACCGCAGCGCGGTGTGGTTATAGCTGCTGGTCCTGGTAAAAAAGACGAACCAGTAATGGTTAAAGAAGGCGATACCGTTCTGTACGGCAAATATGCTGGAACGGAAATCCAGATCGGTGGAGCTGATTACCTCATCATGAGGGAATCCGATATCCTGGCGATCGTTTAATCTAGTTAGTTCATCCAAAAATGCTCACTTAAATTTAAAAACAATAGATATGGCAAAGCAATTATATTTTGACATCGAAGCCCGCAACAAGATGAAAAAGGGCGTTGATACACTGGCTAATGCAGTTAAAGTAACATTAGGACCTAAAGGCCGTAACGTTGTGATCGAAAAGAAATTCGGTGCGCCTGCGATAACCAAGGATGGTGTTACCGTTGCTAAAGAAATTGAACTGGAAGATCCTATCGAGAATATGGGTGCCCAGATGGTGAAGGAAGTAGCTTCTAAAACTGCTGATATAGCGGGTGATGGTACTACTACTGCAACCGTTCTTGCACAGGCTATTATTGGAGAAGGGCTTAAAATGGTGGCAGCGGGCTCTAACCCGATGGATCTTAAGCGTGGTATTGATAAGGCTGTTATAGAAGTAGTGGCCAACCTTGCCAGCCAGAAAAAAGACGTGGGTAACAATAACAGGATGATAGAGCAGGTTGCTACTATTTCTGCAAACAATGATAATGCCATCGGAAAACTGATTTCTGAAGCTATGCAGAAAGTAGGTAAAGAAGGTGTCATCACTGTAGAAGAAGCAAAGGGTACCGATACTACTGTAGATGTAGTGGAAGGTATGCAGTTCGACCGTGGTTATATCTCTCCATACTTCGTTACCAACAGCGAAAAGATGGAAGTAGAGTTACAGAATCCGTACATCCTGATTTACGACAAGAAGATCAGCGCCATGAAGGATATTCTTCATATTCTGGAGAAAGTGGCACAAAGCGGCCGTCCTTTAGTAATCATCGCAGAAGATCTTGAAGGCGAAGCACTGGCTACGCTGGTTGTGAATAAATTACGCGGTACCATCAAGGTTGCGGCTGTAAAAGCTCCAGGCTTTGGTGATCGTCGTAAAGAAATGCTTACAGATATCGCCATTCTTACCGCTGGTATCGTAATCAGCGAAGAACTTGGCCACAAACTGGAAGGCGCCGATCTTACCTATCTTGGTCAGGCTGCTTCCATTACTATCAATAAAGACAATACGATCATTGTTGGAGGAAAGGGAAAGAAAAACGATATTGTTGCAAGGGTTAACCAGATCAAGGCACAGATCGAGAATACTACTTCAGACTACGACAAGGAAAAACTACAGGAACGTCTCGCTAAATTAAGCGGTGGTGTTGCAGTATTGTATGTAGGTGCAGCAACAGAAGTGGAAATGAAGGAAAAGAAAGACCGTGTCGACGATGCTTTACATGCCACAAGAGCTGCGGTAGAAGAAGGTATCGTACCTGGCGGTGGTGTAGCTTACATCCGTGCTGTTGAAAGCCTTGCAAAGCTGAAAGGCCTTAATGCCGACGAGAATACGGGTATTGCTATCGTTCGCCGTGCATTGGAAGAACCACTGCGCCAGATTGTAGCCAATTGCGGACTGGAGGGGTCTATCATCATCCAGGGAATTCGTGAAGGTGAAGGCGATTATGGTTTTAACGCACGTACCGAGGTATTCGAGAACCTGTTTAAAGCGGGTGTAATCGATCCTACCAAGGTAGCCCGGGTAGCTCTCGAGCATGCTGCTTCTATCGCTGGTATGTTGCTTACTACCGAATGTGTAGTGGCAGACAAGCCTAAGAAAGAAGAGCCACATTCACATGGCGCTCCTGATATGGGCGGCATGGGATACTAAGAAAGAATTCTTCTTAAAATACAAAGGCACAGGTCGCTTACGCGGCTTGTGCCTTTTTTGCGGCACCCCGCATGTAATTTCGCGGGTATAGCTTGTTTGTTTGATAAAACAAACCCTACCTACCTCCCTATACCAACATCTGCCAGAGTTGAGGGTTGTATTAGCTATTGCTGAATTTTCACTTTCATTTCTTTAGTGCCATAGTACCAGGCGTTTAAAGAGTCTTTCAGGCGGGTAGTATCAGTAGGTGAAGCCTGTTTTACCAGGAAGATCTGGAACAGAACGGAGTCTTTTGTTTCCATCCGGATGCCATTACCATAGCCTTGAAGATCGTTGTAGCGTTTTAATGCCCTCTTTTTACCAGCCGACTCCAGAACGAACTTATATGTTCCCGAAGGAAGGGTAGTGGAGCTGCCGGTAGCAGACGAAACCTGGAGAGAATCAGTTGCGGGCAATGCTGCGGGGCTCTGAAGCATAGTGTTTGTATCACTGAGTGTGTCGATACCCGTTTCGCTGATGCTTTCTCCGCCGGTATTACTTTTAAACAGGTAATAACCACCCCATCCCACCAGCAGAAGGGTGCCCAGCGCCAGGAGGAGCACCAGCATTTTCCTGGATACGTTATTACCGGTGCGGTACTCGCGGTTTTCTTCTACATAAGCGCTTTTGGTATTCTTTTCTGCCAGTTTCTTTTCACCCACAGGTGCTTCCAGTTTGGTTGTTGCGTATTCACCCGGTATGAACTTCAGCGATCCGTCGTTTACTTTCTGCAGGGTGCCAATGCCGTCTAAGTAAAATGGCTTGCCGATATTCAGAAACTGTTTAGACAACATCAGGTACGATTCCAGATCGGATATTGCCAGAGGGCGCATTTTGCCTGTGTGTGTTTTGATGAAATCTATAAAATCATCATCTGGCAGTGCTACATTCTTATTGGTGAAGGTGATGCCCTGCACGTTAACAGGATGCTTTTCGCTATCGTCTGGAGCTGCAATAATCTTATCGGCGGTAAACACTCCTATCCCCGGAAGATTCAGCTTTTTATTCTGATACAGATAAAGCGCGAATAAGTTTTCAAGTTTCACAATTACAGTTTTGCCACAATTTAGGTATAAAATTATTAGCAGGTATAACTAAGCACGAAACGTATATTTGACAAAAAATGCTTTCTGACGACGAGAAACGGTTTATTCTTTACTGGGAAAAGAACCGGGAGAAGGAAAAGCGGGTGTTTAGACAATTGATGATAGGGCTGCCAATAGGGGTACTGTTTGGTATCGCGATCGCTATCAATTTTTCGTTGGGCTGGTACAAGAGGGCACAGTATGTGGCGAACAGTAAATTCAACCCGGTAATTCTGGTGATAGCCGTGTTTTGTATAGCCGCGTTTGTAGCTATATTCTCCAAACGACACAAATGGGAGATGAACGAGCAGCGCTATCTTGAATTTAAGGCGAAACGTGATAAAGAAGAAACTAATGAAGCAGCGAAAGCGACTGAATAACGGTCATGTTAAAAACAAAATTCTAATTCAGTTCATATGAAAAATTATATCGTCGGCACAATCATCATCATTACAATCCTTACTGCTTGTGGTAAATCTGAGGACGGCTGCGCGGCCTACGATCCCTGTGCCTTCAGGGCACCGGAAACTGAAATAACCCGGTTGGAAGATTACCTGGATTCCACTCAAATTATGGGAGCAATAAAGCATTGCAGTGGTATGTATTATAAAGTACTTTCCGAAGGCACCGGCGCCAAACCTGAACAGTGCTCTTCCATATCAGTTGATTATAAAGGGCAGCTTGCCGATGGAATGGTTTTCGACAGTACGCAGGCTGGAAGCCCCGCCAAATTTACGCTTATAGGGCTGATAGAAGGGTGGAAGATTGGCATTCCATTAATTAAGCAAGGTGGCACCATACGGCTATTTATTCCGCCTTCACTTGGCTATGGCTACACGAGCGATCCCCGCAGCCCTATCCCGGCAGGATCTATGCTGGTTTTCGATGTAGCGTTGCTGAAAGTACAGTAATATAAGCGCTTTCTCATATCAGGAACGATTTATGTAGTTTTGCATCAAACCGAAGATCTTGCCGCACGAATCCATTTCCGTTTTTGACATCTTTAAAATTGGAATAGGGCCATCCAGCTCGCATACCCTTGGTCCGTGGAAAGCAGCCCAGCGCTTTCTTCATTCCGTTGAAACGGAGCGTACTCTTTCAGATATCATTTCTCTCCAGGTACTGCTTTATGGTTCACTGGCAAAAACCGGCAAGGGGCATGGAACAGATATAGCCGTTCAGCTAGGGTTGGGCGGGGAAGATCCGGTTACTTTTGACGTGAATAGTATAGATGCAAGAATAGCGGAAATCAGGCTTGGGAAAAAACTAGTGCTGGCCCATGCACACGAGATCGCTTTCGATCCCCAGGTAGACATCCGGTTTCTTGTAAATGAAAGCCTCCCGTACCATCCCAATGCACTTACGTTTCTCGCTTCCTTTACAAATGGAGAAAAGATCGCCGCTACTTATTACTCTATTGGCGGCGGCTTTGTAAAGAGGGAAGGCGAAGTGATTAAAGGGGCGGCTGAGGTGGTGCTTCCATTTCCAGTGAATACTGCCGGTGATCTGCTGCACTGGTGTCGTAAGACGGGCCTCCCGATTCATGAAGTAGTGATGGAGAACGAGCAGGCCTGGCGCCCTGAGAAGGACACGATAGAGGGCATTTTGAAAATATGGCAGGTGATGAAAGAATGTATTGTAAGGGGATGCTATACTCCTGGAGCTTTACCCGGGGGCCTGGAGGTAAAGCGGCGGGCACCCGGGCTTACGAAGAAACTGCTCGGTGATCAGCATTATTCCGACTATGAATCTTGGGCAGCGGCGATCCGGGCGGGGGGAAATGATTTCGGGTATATTCTCGACTGGGTGAGTTGCTTTGCACTGGCGGTTAATGAAGAAAACGCTGCATTCGGAAGGGTAGTGACGGCGCCTACCAATGGGGCTGCCGGGGTGATACCAGCAGTATTACAATACTACGCCATTTTTGCCGGAGGAGATACAGATGAAAAGATCGTGGCATTTTTACTCACTGCATCAGAAATAGGAAGTATTTTCAAGAAAGGAGCCACCATTTCCGCTGCCATGGGAGGCTGCCAGGCAGAGATAGGGGTTTCTTCCGCAATGGCTGCGGCAGCACTTACAGAAAGCCTTGGCGGTACGCAGCGACAGGCTATGATGGCCGCGGAAATAGCAATGGAGCACCATCTTGGCATGACCTGCGACCCCATCGCCGGATTGGTGCAGGTACCCTGTATCGAACGTAATACCATGGGTGCCATCAAAGCTATTACTGCCTGCCAGCTCGCATTGCAAGGAATGCCTGATTTTGCGAAGGTAAGTCTCGATAAAGTTGTCAATACCATGTGGGAAACGGCCAAGGATATGAACTTTAAATACAAGGAAACATCTGAAGGGGGCCTAGCGATAGAAGTACCGCTGGGAATGAAAGAATGCTGAGTGTTG
>JACMJX010000407.1 GCA_014380425.1 Chitinophagaceae bacterium
GAAAAAACAGACTACAGTAAAATGAGGGCCAATAAAGAAGAAGTCGATGCTGCAGGAGATGATTATGCCGCCAACGAAAAAGACAGGTATGAACCAGGCGGAGGCGGTACCGCAGTCAAACAACAACCGATAAAAGTAGGACCAAAGATTGGTCGTAATGACCCTTGTCCTTGTGGAAGTGGGAAGAAGTATAAGCAATGTCATGGGAAGGAAGCTTAACCCCTGGGGAGATATGAAGATTGATGTTACCAGCTTCGCAATCCCGGACATTAATTGTTGCTATACGAAAAAAATCTTCGTTTCAAAATACCAGCTATATCTGCCGGACAAAAACAATTGTAAAAGAAGTACAGGCATTAATAGAAAGGAATAACCAACGCTTCCCGATAGATACCGGGTAAGCACATTTGCACATCACTATTTCAACGAGTGCTATTTTTCATAATGAAACCGGCACTGTAAAATGTGCAGTCGTTTATCCTTTACAGCATATACAAGGCGATGTTCGTCTGTAATCCGCCGGCTCCAGCAACCAGAATAAGCTCCTTTTAATGGTTCAGGATTGCCAATTCCTTTAAAGGGGTTACGCAGGGTATCCTTTATAAGCTCATTGATTCGTTCCAGTACCTTTTTATCGGTCTCCTGCCAGTAGATATAATCTTCCCAGGCATGTGTTTGCCGGACTAATTCCATCTTAATGGTTATTAAGTTTGTTTTTCAGCTACTTTTTCGGCATTCATTTCTGCAATGGCTTCATCCAGCTGTTTTCGATTGGCCCTGCTGCTGGAGAGATGCAGGGTTTCCTGGAGGGCATTATATTCCTCCAGTGACATGACTACTACGTTCTTCCCTTTACTCCTGGATACAATCATTATTTCGCTGTATTCATTAACCCGGTTCAGGTTTTCGGCCAGTTTGTTCCTGAATTCAGTGTAATTTAATACCTGCATAAATAAGTACTTAATTAAGTACGAATTTAAGACATCAAATGGGATATTTTTACTAAACTTCCTTTATTTTAATAAAACAGGTCGTAATAGCCCTTTCCTGGTGGCTGCGATAAGAGATGCAAGGCTGGCAAGCAAGTGACCTTAAATCAACTATATCAGAGGTAAGATGCGGAGGTTATCAGGGTTTTTTTTTAATGTGAATCCAGGTTTTAAAATATTTAGTTTTTTTTGAAAATAAGTAATTTTACTATTGTCTAATCGTAAAGCCGACAATACTTTTGTGTCAGATTACGGCATAGAGTCAAAGAGTACCACGTAGATCTACCCAATAAAAGAGAATCTCATCGAATTAAAAATATCAACAATGGACGGTTGGAAGAAAAACGGCCCCGATAAGTCGGGGTTGTTCTTTTTTAAGGAGTATGTAATCAAAATACAAACCACATTTTTAATCCCTGGATTGATTTTTTAACATTATACTTCAGTTTGTAGCGTTCATTCAATATGTTACCGGTCAATCTATTTTACAACCTGGATAATGTCCCGGATATAATGCTGGTTCGCATATCCAGCTTATCCCCTTCATTGATTACAATTTAGCACTTTACTCTACCATGCCTCTGGTTATGTTAGCAACCCCTAAATTTTTACAGCATTTAATGAAAGAGCCTGGAATGCTTCTTCTTTTGTTAATCATAAGTGGCAGCAGTGGGGGGATTGAAAGCAACGTTGTGGCCATGTGTTGAACCACGATCGTCAAAACATAGCAAACTTCTTTTATCACGTTTTGCATATTGGCAGGCACCTGTTTTGGAGGCGTTTGGGAAGGCTTCAAACTTTGGCTACCTTTGCCTTCCTTAATTTCATTGTATGGCTATCGCCAGATCACTACAAACAATTCCTGATTTTGCATTATCTCCCAGGATTGACCAGGTTGGTGTAGAAGAAAGAGCTGTACGTTTTACTACAAGAAGTATAAAAAAAGAAACCAAACTAAACGGGTTGAAACTGGTGTTGAATATGATCGATCTCACTACCCTGGAAGGAAAAGATACAGACGGGAAAGTGAAACAACTTTGTTATAAAGCAATACACCCGCATGATGCGGTGCCGGGCTTACCAACAGTAGCTGCTATCTGCGTATATCCTTCTATGGTGAAAACAGCAAAGAAAGCATTGAAAGGCTCTGGTGTAAAATGTGCTTCAGTAGCTACAGCTTTCCCCAGTGGACAAGCTCCGAAAGATGTAAAGATCCGCGATACCAAATATGCGGTGAATGAAGGCGCTGATGAAGTAGACATGGTGATCAGCCGGGGTAAGTTTCACGCTGGTGAATACAATTTTGTATTTGATGAAATAGCGGCCATTAAAGAAGCCTGTGGTGATGCCCGGTTAAAAGTAATATTAGAAACCGGTGAGTTGGGCACATTTGATAAAGTAAGACGAGCCAGTGATATTGCCATGCATGCCGGTGCTGATTTTATAAAAACATCCACCGGGAAAATTCAACCGGCGGCCACTATGCCCGTTACATTGGTGATGCTGGAAGCTATTCGTGATTTTTATTATAAGACTGGAAAAAGGATTGGGATGAAACCTGCGGGGGGCATTTCAAAATCAAAGCTGGCACTCCACTATTTAGTGATGGTAAAAGAAGTGCTGGGTGAAGACTGGCTGAATAATGAATGGTTCCGCTTTGGCGCCAGTAGTTTGGCTAATGATGTGTTGATGCAGATTGTGAAAGAGCAGACGGGTGTTTATCAGAGTGCAAATTATTTTAGTGTGGATTAAACGCCAGATCCGGCCCCCTTCCCGAACTTTGTTCCCAACCTTCGCTCTGCTTGGTTGCGCCCGATAGGGGAAGCCACCAAGACACAGCCCACACTTTTCGCAGAGTATGATAGCAATTGTAATCTTCGAAGTGCTGACTAGAGGTATAAAGATGATTGGGTAGATATGAAGTTTGGATTTGAAATACA
>JACMJX010000408.1 GCA_014380425.1 Chitinophagaceae bacterium
CAACCAGGTGTTTTCACTGGTAAATAAAACCGAGAACTACCAGGCATTGCAAAGCTCTTCGCGCAACAGGCTGGAGGAGATGCAGCAGACCCTCGACAGCACCCACGCATCCATAGAAAGTACGCGCAGGGAATTGGCCGAACTGATAGAACTGATCGTGGAAGCAGGCGATAAATTACGGCTGGTCGAGGATGACTATAAATCGTCGGAGGCCGCCTATAACGAAGCCGGCAGCCAGTATAATGAATATAACCTGCAGCTTACCCGCCAGCAGAGTCGCATTGGTTCGCTTAAGCAGGAACTTGAATTTAAGAATAAACAGATAGTCGACCTGGCTACTCAGATAGAAACGAACGCTTCCCAATACAAACAAACGCAGGAGCATATTACAGAAAGCGGCGACCTGCTGGCAAGTGCCGAAGATGCCCTGGTAACCTTAATGCGAAAGAAAGAAGCAGAAGAAAAAACACTGAACGAGGCCGACCAGGCTTATTACAATATGCGTAATCAACTCTCCGAAAAAGAATCGGCATTGCGTGTTAAAACAAAGGAAAAAGAACAACTGGAGCACCAGTTGAGCGAAATAAAAGACAGGCTTAATGAGTTGAAGCTGCAACTGGCAGGGATGAAGGAACGCCTGCAGGTGGAGTTTAAGATTAATCTGGACGATATCATCGATCAGCCGCGGACCGGGGAAACAACGGCAGAAGAATTACAGGAAAAGAGCGAACGCATGAAGAAGCGCCTGGAGAACCTGGGAGAAGTAAACCCAACGGCTATCGAGGCATACCAGGAGATGAAGAAAAGGTATGAGTTCATTATGGAGCAAAAGAATGACCTGGTAACGGCCAAGCACAGCCTGATGCAGACCATTGCTGAAGTGGAGACTACCGCCAATCAGAAATTCCTGGATACATTTACCAAGGTAAAAGAGAATTTCATTAAAGTGTTCAAAGCCCTTTTTACGGAAGAAGATCAGTGCGACATGATACTCGTGAATCCGGAGAACCTGGCGGATACGGCTATCGAGATAGTGGCCAAGCCGAAAGGTAAACGCCCGAGCGCAATTACCCAGCTCAGTGGGGGGGAAAAGACACTAACAGCCATCGCGCTGCTATTTGCTATCTACCTGATAAAGCCCGCCCCTTTCTGTATACTGGATGAGGTGGACGCGCCGCTGGATGATGCCAACGTAGGCAAGTTTACTCAGATGATCCGTAAGTTCAGCGACGAGAGCCAGTTTATTATCGTTACGCATAATAAAATGACGATGAGTGCGGTGGACGTAATCTATGGCGTTACGATGCAGGAAGCAGGTGTGAGTAAACTGGTACCGGTTGATTTCCGTGGCTTAAGTCCCAATTGATTTCAGGGATTCAGTATGCCTATTCGTCCATCACTTCCTGCCAGGAACACTGATTTGCCGCTTTTGGCTTTCCTGCTTACATGGAACCCGGTAGCAGAGGCGGAGATCCAGTTCATACCACCATCTATGGAAACATCCACTCCCGATGGGCCGCAGGTTATGAGCTTTTGAGGACCGATGAATTCTACGCAGGACCGGTAACCATGGGGAGGAGTGGCCGGAGCCATCCAGGTTTTACCAGCGTCTTTGGTAATAAAACAGTTTTTATCCGTAAGGGTGTCCTGCAGGTAATCGCCTCCCACTACCACAAAGTACCCGCTTTGTTTCCTTTTTTTACTATCCCTGATGGCGATCGAATTAGCTCCTGTACTTGGCTTCCCCTGTATAATGGGTAATAATACCGGTTCTCTCTTCCATAATAAACGTGAGCGGTTGCCCCCTGTTACAAAGCAGGCTTCTGACAGGTTGAGACTCCTTACATTCGTTCCGCTTGCGGCAAAACAGGCTTCGCCGGAGTCTGCCACAGGAAGGTTTTCCCGGCTTATTTCCCTCCAGGTAGATCCGCCATCGAAACTGCGGCATATAAAGAACCTTCCCGCTACCGGATCGCCGATCACTATACCGCTCTGTTCATTCCAGAATTCCATCGCATCCAGGAACATTCCCTTCGTATCATTTTTGTAAACAACCTTCCAGGTGTTGCCCCCATCCACTGTTTTCAGTATATGGGCGGGTTCATCGATGGCCATTAAGACGGCAGTTACCGCATCAAAAGCCTCTATGTCCCTGAAATCGCTTTTTTCGAAGCCCTTTACTATCATCCATTTCCAGGTACGGCCGCTATCCAGCGACCGGCCAACGGTACCTTTACTGCCGCTCACCCATACTACGCGGTCATTAACGACGCTTAGTCCCCGGAGAGATATTTTATTGCCACTATGCAATAGCTTGATTTGCTGGGAAAAAACCGGGAATTGATTTAGAACAATGATAAGAAGCAAAAATGCACGCATAATGCCTTATTTATTAGTGCTGCAAATGTAGGAGGATTGGTAATCAGGCAGGGGAAATGATACTGGAAAGACATAAAAAAAGGCCAATTCATAGAAATGAGCCGGCCGGTTTTGAAAATCCCACTATACACCATGCATATTTACGAATAGCGGAAAAAAACAGATTGCAGAGAGTTAATTAACAATAAAAAAATACTGAATTAGCTTGTTTGTGGGAACTTTCCGATAAAAGAAGAGGGTTTATACGTATAATAAATCACGGTCATGTTACGCTTAAGAGGAAACATTTATCCCGTGAATTACGACACCTCTAATATTATGTATAGGCTAATAACCATAATAAGCATTATTGCATGTTTCATTCCGGTCATCGTATTGATAATCCGGAAACTCTGGAAAGAATCCATCTATACGCTGATAGCAACCTACTGGCTTATCAACGGGCTCATTAATATTACTACATTATTCGGTATTCCCGTAGATCCGGTTACAGATGACTATATAACTCTTACAGCCAATTATATGGATGTGCCCATGGTGCTTTTTATTTTTTATGTGGCATCGGAAGGTATGCGTAAAAATATTATCCGCATTACACTCATAACTTTCATAGTATTCGAGATATGTATAACTGCCATCAAGGGATTCAATTACGATTCGGTGACGATCATACTGGGTGCAAGCCTGGTGATCATCATTTTGTTCGGGATCGTAGGCATCGTATCTTATCTCGCCAAAATAGAACACACTCCCCAGGAGAATGCGATGGTATTTGTGTATTCTTCCTTTCTTTTTTTCTATGGCTCATTTATAATCGTTTATGTCTTCAGTTACTTAACCCATAAAGCAAGTGATGAAGATACCTTCCTGCTCTATTATCTTGAATTGCTGATCGCTACTATTCCTTCCATTTATGCCCTTATCAAATATGCCGGTTTAAAAACGGACAGACTACCCGTGCGCCGCAAAGTGGAAGGATTTTAAAA
>JACMJX010000409.1 GCA_014380425.1 Chitinophagaceae bacterium
CAGCATAGTGCCGGTATTGCTTATATGAGGTTTAAAGAGGGCAAAAAGATGTTTAAGGACAATAAAGAACTGGAAAAGATACTAGCAGAACAACATGTATGATTTCGTTACCATATTCTTCACCGGGATGCTTATCAGCTTCTTGGGAACTTTACCATTAGGCACGCTGAATGTATCGGCCATGCAGCTCTCCGTGCAGGAGAATACCCGCAATGCCGTCAAATTCGCTTTAGGCGTAGCGCTTGTGGAAATTATCTATGTAAGGATCTCCCTTAAAGGAATGAACTGGGTAATGGAGCACCAGACAGTATTTCGCGTATTGGAGTGGATTACCGTACTGCTGTTCATCGTTCTGGCGATCAGCAGTTTTCGTACTGCTCGTAAAAAAGAGGGCGACCAGAAAAACATCGTACTTAAGAACAACCTGGATCGCTTCCTGCTCGGGTTTACGATGAGTGCCATCAATCCCGTACAGATTCCCTTCTGGTTTATCTGGAGCACCTACCTGCTCAGCAACAAATTTCTTTTGCCTAAAGAGCTTCACTTTAATATCTATACCGCCGGCATAGGGATAGGAACGCTTATAGCGCTTGCCTTTTTCATTTTTGCCGGTAAATGGATTATTACGCGACTGAAGGCGAGCCATCGTGCCATCAATATGGTAGTGGGCTTCGTATTTTTGCTTTCTGCAGGCATTCAGCTTTACCGTTTATTAACTTCAGGCGGAGAGGTTAAATGAATAGGGTCAAAAGCACTTGAAACAGGCCTATTACGAATCCCAGCACGCCGCCAATGATTTCTACAAAGCGAAATTCTTTCGCCATGATCTGCACAAGTATATCTTCCAGTTTATCGGATGAAAACCCCGTTACCTTATCGGTAACGATCTTCTCCAGGTTGAGATCCTGCTGAAGATTGTTCATGTAACCCGTCATGATCTGTGGAAACAGTGTTTCCAATTCGGCCATAAAGACTGTCTTTAATTCGTCAATTGTTTTGTCTCCTATAAACATACTGATCATCGGCATCACTTCCTTAAGTTTGACCCTCAGGAAATGATCGATATGTTTTTCTGCCAGCGGCATCATCCTCTTCATATTGTCAGGATCGGTAATTTTTCTTTCGATATCACTGAAAGAAAGCAGTTCTTCACTTACCAGTTTGCCCAGCTTCTCTGCAAATTGCTGCTGCCGTTTAGGAAAAATGCCATGCACGGTAATGCCGAGAAACTTTTTAGGTTGTTTAGGGTGAAACAGCATTTTGATCGCTATCCAATTAGTGAACCAGCCTATAAAGGCAGAGATGAAGGGAATAAGAAGCAACTTAATCCAGATAATCATGTGAACGAATTAAAGTGTAGAAGTTATAGATCAGCGGCGAAGTTGCAACTATTTGTCGTGATTTGTAGCGGATACATGTTATGAGCATCCTGCTTTTGATAGTGGGATACTTGAATTACGAGTTATTTTTTGGTGCGAGGTCAAATTATATTATTTTCGCGCTCTCATACGGTGGTTGTAGCTCAGTTGGTTAGAGCATCAGATTGTGGTTCTGAGGGTCGAGGGTTCGAGCCCCTTCATCCACCCTTACAGGGCAAAGTCATTTATAATGATTCTGCCCTGTTTTTTTATTCGGCAGGTACACTAAAAGGATGCTGCTAGGGGTAAGCAGTACTGCTGTTGCAGGTACATGGGCGGCGGGCAGTGGGCGAAGCTGAAACAACAAACAACAAGATAAACAGCATCATGCAGACCAATATATTATGGACAGGACTTGAATATTATTCACTGGAAAATTGCCTGGTGGAAGTGTTCTCTGAAGGAGTCGAAATTACTTCTACTATCATCGGAAAATATGAAGAGAAGATCTACAAAGTAGATTATCGTATAAAAGCCAATAAGCAATGGGAAACGACGCTTCTTGAAATTGATAGCCGACATGATGACCACATGCAATCCATACGATTGGAGAGCGATGGCAATGGCAACTGGACAGGCAAGGATGGCAAGATCAACCAGTTCAAGGGGTGTTTCGAAGTAGATGTTTCATTAACTCCTTTTACGAATACATTGCCAATAAATCGTTTGCATCTGGCACTCCATCAATCTCAGGAAATTCAAGTTATTTACTGTGATCTTTTAAACGGGCAAACCAGGTGCGTGACACAGAAATATACCCGCCTTTCAGATACGAAATATCATTACGAGAATGTTCCCAATGATTTTGAAGCAACCATCCAGGTAGATGAAAACGGATATGTGGTCGATTATCCTTCTCTATTTGAGAGAACGGCTGCTTTATCTACTAATTATCGTTTACACCGTACCTAAAACCAGCACTCGATTATCGATGAAAATAGTGCCCATTTCATATTATATTTCAGAATACGTCAACAATTCCGCCCACAAATAATTATATATAGCCATGATTGATGTAAGAATATAAATGATTTGTGGCAGCACTAATATTGTAGACAATTTGCTAGAAACATGCTTTTATGGTAAGTTTACGACATATTTTTCTTTTATAAAGTAGAAAATTTAACACAACTTTGCCCTTTAACTTTTGTTATACGATTAATTTTTAGTTGCTATATAGTTAAGTATTTATTAATTTTTGAGGAATTTAGTACGAAACCCAGAATGATGCAGAAAAAACTTAGCCAAAAGGTGAATGCCTTCAAAGACGCGGAAAAAATAATGGAGCTGGGAGTTTACCCTTATTTCCGGGTTATAGAATCAGAACAAGATACGGAAGTGCTGTTGGATGGAAAGAAGGTATTGATGTTTGGCTCCAATTCCTATCTTGGGCTTACCAATCATCCTTTGGTGAAGGAAGCAGCTAAAAGGGCTACCGATAAATACGGTACAGGTTGTGCAGGTTCAAGATTCCTTAATGGCACGCTCGATATTCATATAGAACTGGAAAGGCGGCTGGCAGCTTACACAGGCAAAGAAGCAGCCGTATTGTTCAGTACTGGTTTTCAGGCTAATCTGGGGATTCTTTCATCTCTCACCGGCCGGAATGATTACCTTATTCTGGATGAATACGATCATGCTTCCATCATCGACGGCAGCCGCCTTTCGTTTTCGAGGGTAATAAGATACGCTCATAACGATATGGAAGATCTCGAAAAAAAACTAAGGGCACTTCCTGAGGAAGCGGTGAAATTGATTGCGGTAGATGGAATCTTCAGTATGGAAGGCAATATCGTTAAATTGCCCGAGATTGTTCAGATCTCCGATAAATACGGAGCAAATATAATGGTAGATGAAGCACATAGCCTGGGTGTGATCGGAGAAAAAGGAGCAGGCACGGCAGCTTATTTCAATCTTACCGACAAAGTGGACATCCTTATGGGAACTTTCAGCAAATCGCTGGCTTCGCTGGGTGGTTTTGCGGCAGCAGATAGGGCAACGATTGATTACCTGAAACATAAGGCCAGGTCGCTCATTTTTAGTGCCAGCATGCCGCCAGCCGCCGTTGCCAGTGTGATAGCCGCCCTGGATATTATCGAATCTGAACCTGAAAGAATCGAAAAACTCTGGATCAATACGCAATATGCCATGCAACTCTTGCAGGATCAGGGCTTCGATCTTGGGAATACCGAGAGCCCTATCATTCCTGTGTACGTTCGGGATAACTACAACACCTTTCTCCTTACTAAAATGTTGCAGGAAGAAGGGGTATTCGTTAACCCAGTAGTGTCTCCCGCCGTACCATCCGATTCATCACTGATCCGTTTTTCACTGATGGCCACACATACGTTTGCACAGATAGAGGAAGCTGTGGATAAATTAACCCGTGTAGCGACTCGTCTAGGTCTTAAAAACATCCGGCAAAACCAGGAATTATGACCTTGCTTGAAAAAGTAGATAGTAAGCAAAAGCTTGAGAAATTCATTGACTTCCCTCATGACCTTTATGAAGACGACCCGAATTATGTGCCTGAGATTTTCATTGGCCAGCGTGACCTGTTAACGCCGGGAAAGCACCCGTTTCATGAGCATTCCCAGATACAATTATTTACCGTTCATGCAAATGGCGTGATGAAGGGAAGGATTGCTGCCATCCTCAATAACAATCATAACACGTTCAATAAAGCCACTGATGGTTTCTTCGGTTTTTTCGACTGCGTAGACGACCAGAGCATAGCACATAGTCTTTTTGCCGCCGCCTCTGGCTGGCTGAAGGAAAAAGGCGCCACTACCCTGATAGGGCCGGTTAATCCCTCCACCAACGAAACCTGCGGTTTACTTGTGGAAGGTTTCGACAAGCCACCAGTGGTATTAATGCCATTCTGCAAATCCTATTATGCCAGGCTGATAGAAAAGGAAGGTTTTGAGAAAAAAATGGACCTGCTTGCCTATGATATCCGTGTGAACACACTAAACGATCGCACCGTAAAACTGCAGGATGCGCTTCTTAAGAGGTTGGAGAGCAAGAATATCGTTCTTCGTTCTATAAATATGAAAGATTTTGCAGGAGAGGTAAAGAAGATAAAGGAGATTTATAATGCTGCCTGGGATGCCAACTCCGGGTTTGTACCTTTTACAGATGCGGAATTCAATTACCTGGCGAAGGATCTTAAACTAATCCTGGATCCGGGATTCTGCTTTATAGCTGAGCATGAGGGGAAACCAGTCGGCTTTGCGCTCGCATTACCAGATATTAATCAAGTGCAAGCAAAGGTAAAAAGGGGTCGCCTGTTTCCTTTCGGCATTTTCAAGTTATTACTGGGAAAGAAAAAGATCAACTACATGCGTGTGCCCACTTTAGGAGTTATAGATGGTTATCGTAAGATGGGCATAGAGGCATGCTTTTACGCATCTATTATAAAACGATGCGTAGATAAAAAGATGATAGGCGGTGAAGCTTCCTGGATATTGGAGCAAAATACCCTGATGAATAAAGCTATCGAGAACATTAAGGGTGTTGTACATAAACGGTACCGCATCTTTCAAAAACAACTATGAAGCAGAAAGTCTTGATAACAGGAGCCAGTGGCTTTATCGGCCTCCATTTAGTGGATGCTGCACTGGATGCAGGGCTTGATGTTTACACGGGAATACGAAAAACCAGTAATATTGCTCAGTTCAGCGAATATTCCATTACACACACGTATCCGGATTATGGCGATCTGGAATCTCTGGAGAAAGAGCTGGAACTCAGGCAATATGATTATATCATTCATGCCGCCGGAGTTACTAAAGCCCGCTCGGAAGCATTGTATAACAGCATTAACGGAGAGTATACGTTCAATTTAGTGAGGGCGGCAGTGAACGCAAAGATATCGTTACAAAAGATCGTTCTTATCAGCAGCCTGGCTTCTATTGGCCCGCTGAATGAAGCAAATAGTTGTATTACCGGAGATACGCTTCCGCAACCGGTGACGGCTTATGGAAGAAGTAAATTACTAGCTGAACTAAAGCTGAAAGAATCCGGGATTCCATGGATCATTCTACGGCCGACAGCCGTGTACGGACCGGGAGAAAAGGATATTTTCCTGGTTTTTAAGATGATCAGCAGGGGTGTAGAAGCCTATATAGGAAAAGGGGAACAGAAATTGAGCTTTGTATATGTGAAGGACCTTGCACGGGTTGCGGTAAAAGCGCTGTTTGCCCCCGCCAGCAGGGAGGATTATAACATCACTGATGGCCACGCCTATAGCCGGTATGCACTAGCCGACACCATAAAAGCTTACCTGAACAAAAAAAGCCTGCGTTTTCACCTGCCCTATACTGCAGTTAAAGGCGTGGCGGCTGTTATGGAAAAATTGTATGAAAGATTTAACAGAACGGCAGTGGTAAACAGGGAAAAATTGCTGGAACTTACAGGAGCTAACTGGACCTGTGATATCAGTAAGGCGAGAAGAGAGCTTGGATTTAGCCCGGAATACGATCTTAAGAACGGTGTTAAGGAAACAATTGACTGGTATAAACAGCAGCGCTGGCTGTAATACAAATGAACTTCATTTCTTAAAGGAATAAAATTTTCAATAAGTAGTAAAAAAAACGATATGAAAGGACACATTCAGGAAGCCGAAGGAAAATTGGGTATCTTATTGCCAGGAATGGGCGCGGTAGCCACTACATTCATAGCAGGCGTATATGCAATAAACAAAGGGTTATCCAAGCCTATAGGATCCGTAACACAGATGGGTAATATCCGGCTTGGCAAAAGAACGGAAAACAGAAACCCGCTTATCAAAGATTTTGTGCCACTGGCGCATCTGAGCGATCTTGTTTTTGGTGGTTGGGACATATATGAGGATTCAGTGTATGAAGCGGCTGTAAAAGCACAGGTGCTAGACCCACATCTTCTAAATAAGATTAAACCCGAACTGGAAGCGATTAAGCCGATGAAAGCCGTATTCGACAAAACATTCGTCAAAAACCTCGATGGCACGTATATCAAAGAAGCGGCTACGAAATGGGATCTTGCCAACGAGGTGATGGAAGATATCGAAAACTTTAAGGAGCAAAACGGGGTAGACAGGGTAGTGCTTGTTTGGTGCGGCTCTACCGAAATTTATTTCACCGAGCAGGAAGTGCATGTTACCATCGAAAGTTTCGAACGCGGGTTGAAGAATAACGATCCGGATATTTCGCCCAGTATGATATATGCGTATGCAGCGATCAAGATGGGTATTCCATTTGCAAACGGAGCACCGAATTTAACATGCGACATTCCTGCATTGGTGGAACTGGCAAAGGAAACAAATACACCGATAGCGGGTAAAGATTTCAAAACGGGCCAGAC
>JACMJX010000410.1 GCA_014380425.1 Chitinophagaceae bacterium
AATCTTCCTAACACCAACCTGGCTCAGGCTTTACGAGGTCGTGTGGCAGGAGTTCAGTTCACTGACACTGGCCGTCCCGGTCAGGGGGGTACCATACGGGTAAGAGGCACACGTTCACTAACCGGAGGTAATAATCCTTTATACATAGTAGATGGCATCCAGTTTAATGGAAGCCTTGCGGAAATTAATCCGAACGATATAGAGTCAATGGAAATTCTAAAAGACGCCAGTGCAGCTGCGATTTATGGATCGAGGGCTGCGAACGGCGTTATCCTTATCACCTCCCGGAAAGGTAAATCAGATAAGCCTACTATCCGGGTAAATACTTACTATGGTATTTCCGGGCGAAGTTTCAAGATGAAACTTTTGAGTTCCGAGCGTTACCTGCAGGCATTGCTTGACTATAGAAAGCTGGCTGGTTTACCCAGTGATCCAACACAAATCGACAAATACCTTCAACCTTCCGAAGCGGAGAATTACCGGAATGGAAGAACCATAGATGCGCTCGACGCTATCACCCAGGATGCCAGTATAAGTTCCTACGATCTAAGCGTATCAGGACGTTCGACTAATACAAGTTATTATCTTTCAGGATCACTTGCTAACGAAAAGGGGCTGATATTCGATGATAATGCAAAGCGTATATCACTACGGGCAAATATAGAAACCAAGATCGCCAGTTGGCTTAGCGTCGGTATGAGTTCCACGTATGTTAAAAGGGATCTTTCAGGAAGAGAAGCGGATATTTTTAACGCTTATCTTACAAGCCCGTATGGCAGTCTTTTTTTGAATGATGGCGCACCCACCCGTTACCCTGTTCCCGAAGAAACACTGGCCGTAAATCCACTACGCCTTTCGATACTTACGAATAACGAAGAAATTTACCATAACCTTTTTACCAACTTCTATGGTATCGTTAATATACCCGGCATTTCAGGATTGAATTATCGTGTTAATTTTTCTCCAAATTACAGATGGCAGCATAACTATAATTTTACCCGTCAGGACAGGAATGTCAACTTTAATAATACTGCTGCAAGCAAATTCAACCAAGAAAACTATGATTGGGTACTGGAGAATATTCTCACCTACAAAAAGCGCATTAATAGCAATAATGCTTTTGATGTTACTTTATTATATGGCGAAAATCATACTAGCTTTGAAAATACTTTAGCGAGCGGGGCTCCTCTTTCCAATGCAACTCTTGGCTGGAACGCATTGAATCTGGGAGAAATTCAAACTATTACTTCGTCTGCTCAGGAAACGGATGGGATCTCCTCCATGGTCCGCTTGAATTATGAGTGGATGTCGAAATACCTTTTTACTTTCACCATGCGCAGAGACGGGAGCTCCGTATTTGCGGAGAATAATAAGTATGCTACTTTTCCGTCTGCAGCTGTTGCCTGGGTACTTTCCGACGAAACTTTCCTGAAAAAATCCGCTGTAATCAACTCATTGAAACTAAGAGCATCTTATGGTTCTGTCGGTAACCAGGCCATCGCTCCCTATCAATCGTTAAGTTTATCAGGAACTAACCAATATGTTTACGGGGATGCCGGAACCACATCCACAGGCGTATTCCCTACTTCCATTGCCAACCCTAATTTGAAATGGGAAACCACTACCAGCGCTAACCTCGCCTTGGATTTTGAATTGTTCGACAGCAGGATATCCGGATCAGCGGAAGTATACAAAGCAGAGACAGAAAACCTTATAGTACGCCGCTCGCTTCCCGTAATGACAGGATATAACAGCATCCTGACCAATCTTGGAGCGACCGAAAATACTGGCCTGGAAGTTTCTTTAAATACAGTTAATGTACGCAGCAGGAATTGGGAGTGGAATAGCAGTTTTATCTTTACTACCAGTAAAAGTAAAATCACCCGTCTATACGGTTCTGACGTTAACGGAGATGGTAAGGAAGACGATGATCTCTCTAACCGCTGGTTTATCGGTCAGCCCATTTCGGTTGCCTATGATTATGTGCAGGACGGTATTTACCAGGAGGGTGATCAGTTCCCTACAGGATATAAAGCAGGTTTTGTTCGATTAAAGGATATTAACGACGATAAAGCCATAAATGCATCCGACAGGCAGGTGATTGGCCAGCTGGATCCTAAATATGTCTGGAGCGTAAATAATAATGTCCGGTACAGAAATTTTTCTTTATCTGTTTTTGTAAATGCCATGATGGGATGGATCAATAGTTTCAATCAACTGGATTTTACCGGCTCTTCACTTGGGGGTAATTATCCTGGCAGGGCAGTCAATATGCTGGACGCGGGCTGGTGGACCGCTGAAAATAAATCTACTACCCGCCCTTCACTTGTATATACCAATCCCCTTCTGCATGGATATTATATCAGCAGGGATTTTGTACGTATACAAGACGTATCGCTTTCGTATGAATTTCCCGCGAAAGTACTCGAAAGAATAAAGTTAAAGAGTCTTCGCTTGTATATAAGCGGCAAGAATCTTTACACATTCACCGACTGGATAGGGCCAGATCCGGAAAGCGGCTATAACTCACAACCTAATTACTTTCCAACGGCCCGCTCGGTAACGGCAGGGCTTAATGTAAGTTTTTAATCAACAGACATTTATTACTCAAATAAGTATCATGCCTTTTACAGATAAAATACCTTCAGGGATTGCCTTTGCTATACTATGCGCTGTTTCCATAATAGCAGGTTGCAATAAATCACTCGACGAAATTCCGCTTTCCAATCTCAGTAACGTAACCGTGCTTAAAGATTCCATAGGTTTTGAAAGCTACATTACCGCGCTGGTGCAGGGAGCACGGGATGAATTTACCAATTCGGATGGTATCAACCACAATTTTAATATGCAGATGGGGACAGACGTAGCAACTACTGGAAGCCCTACCATCGCTCCTTTCCGTAATTATGAAACGTACCTGACACCCAACCAGGTTGTAGTAAATTTTTATTGGAACTGGGCGTACAGCACTATGTTATTACGAGCTAATACCATCATCGCTTATGCCAGCGCCCCGGAAGCTGCTTCTTACTGGAAAACGGAAGCCTCGCGCAATGCTGTGATAGCAGAAGCGAGATTTTTCCGGGGATATACATTTAATGTGCTTGCTAATCTTTATGGCGGGGTACCAATAGTAGACACGATCTATTCCGCTCCCAAAACCGATTTTGTCCGCAGTACAAGAAGGCAGGTATATGAACAAGCGGCAAAGGATCTTGAATTTGCTGCTCAATGGCTGCCGGTCACTGTTCCAAAAACAAAAGAAGGAAGAATCGTGAAGGCTGCAGCCGACCATTTGCTTTCGGAAGTGTATATCAGCCTTGGCGACTATGATAAATCCATCCAAGCTGCCGGAAAGGTTATCAATTCTGGTGGATTGTATACTCTTATGACTGCCCGATTTGGAACTGATAGAAACAAGCCGGGAGATGTTTATTCCGATCTTTTCAAGTTTGGAAATCAAAACAGGAGTTCTGGCAATCTAGAAAGCATTTATGTATTGCAGATAGAAGATCAAACACCAGGAGGGCAGGGAGGTACATTGGGAAATAATAACCTCAGAGGATGGTCACCTTTTTATTCGGGCGGTGCCATTAGAGCCCCGGACGGAAAAGTGGGCTTTTTACTGGCTGATTCTATAGGGAGAGGAGTGGGGTGGATCCGGCCGAATAGCTATTTCTTCTATGATATCTGGAGAAACAACGAAAGTAATGATATGCGGAATTCACCGTACAATATCCGCAGAACATTTGTTTATAATAATCCTGCTACCTCTTTTTTTGGACAAGTAGTGGAACCAAGAACCGCGTTTGATGACACGATGTTCTATCTATACCCTGTGATACGTAAAGTGGAAGGGCCCACCCCTAAAAGCGGCGATCTTACTACCGGGCGCACATTTAACGATATGATCGTTTATCGGCTCGCAGAAACTTACCTGCTTCGAGCTGAAGCGTACCTTAGAAAAGGGGATGCCGATAAGGCGAAGGATGATATCAATGCCGTTAGAGCGCGCGCAAATGCAAAACTTATTACAGCGGCAGATGTTACGCTAGACTTCATTCTGGACGAAAGAGCCAGAGAACTGATTGTAGAGGAACCCCGCAGAAGAACTTTATGCAGGATGGGAAACCTGGTGGAGCGGGTAAAAAAGTACAACCTGCGACTTGATACCAGATCAAGCATCCAGGAGAAGCACCTTTTCTTTCCTATACCCCAATCTGCGATTGATGCTAATTTCAGTGCGAAGCTGGAACAGAATAATGGATATTAAAGTAAGAATAGTGAATATAAATCAATTAGGAGGATCATTCAAAATGGAAAGAAGAAAATTTATACAGCAAACCAGCTTGCTCGCCCTCGCTACTCTTGCCGGATCTGTTCATGCTGCAGCAGCTAATAAAAAGAAACCTGTCATTCTCGTTGTTTCAGGATGGCAGGATGTAAATATCGGCGACATAACGCACACACCCGGCCTTCTTACTTTGTTGAAACAAAAGTTGCCGAACGCAAAAGTAATTCTTTGGAAAAAGTCTGACAGTGAGCAAGTAGATAATATGCTGCATAAATATTTTCCAGACCTGCGCATAGTACATGGCAAGTTTGATAAATCATTCACGCTCCAGTCGGAAGAATTAAAGCAGGTCTTTCTTGAAGCAGACTTCTTTATACATGGTTCGGGTCCTTCGGTTGTTGGTGCGGATAATATTCGTTGCTGGCGTCATCATACGAAAAAGAGCTATGGCATTTTCGGGGTCACTATACAGGAAATACCGAATGATTTGAAGGAATTGCTTTTGCAGGCCTCGTTCATATTTACCCGTGAAACGGCATCGGTTGACGTATTAAGAAAAAACGGCCTGGCAGGAGATCATATTTCTTTTGCTCCGGACGCTACTTTCGTATTAGACATAAACGACAATAAGAAGGCTAATGCTTTTCTTAATGAAAATAGGCTGGAAGCCCGGAAGTTTATATGCGCAATACCGCGTTTAAGGTATACTCCATACTACAAGTGGGCATCTCACGCGGGATGGACAGATCAGCGTATCAAAGAGGTGGAAGCCGTGAATGAAAAGTACAAGGAAACGGATCACGCCAAGCTTAGAGAAGCGATGATAGCATGGGTTCGAAAAACAGGCAACAAAGTGCTGGTTTGCCCGGAAATGACCTACCAGGTAGATATCATGGAAGAGTTACTGATAGATCCGTTGCCGGCAGACGTAAAGCCGTTTGTTATAAAACGAGGTTACTGGTTGCCAGACGAAGCAGCGTCCGTGTATGCAAAGGCACATACAATACTTAGCTTTGAATGTCATTCGCCCATCATTGCCGCCGCCAATGGAACCCCTGCTTTTTATCTGCGTCAGCCGACTGATACTATAAAAGGACAGATGTATTATGACCTGGGATTTGAAAATTGGGTATTTGAGATCGATAACACTGGTGGCGGGCAAATTGCCGACAAGCTGATGCAGGTATATGATAATTATCCTGTTGCATTGCAAACCGTAGATAAAGCGATTGAAATGGTAAACAAGCGTTATGATCTTAGTTTTGATTTCATAAAGAAGAATTACAAAATTTTTTCATGATATTTTAATGTACTACCATTCGTGTATAGTATGGTCCCTTCCTGAATTCTAGAAAAAGATTTGATTCATCAATATACAGTCGATTTTAAGGCGGGAGTATTTCATATAGTATATGAGATACTCCACCTTAAAATAGGTATAGGGAATACTGCTGCAAGAATAAAGCGTTAAAGAAGTGGTTTAGTTAATTATAAATGAATATGAATACATTCCTACATACTTAAATTACAGACAAATAAATGGAAGCTCTAAGTTGGAAATGGACTGGTTTATCCTTTTGTCTGCTATTATTTGCCAGTTGCAATATTATTCATAATCATGCCATAAACAGAGATATCAGGGAAAGCTATTTTTCAAACAGCTGGCATACAACCGAAGCGGCAACTCCTGTCAATCTTATCCCCGACAGGATAGGTGTAACGCCTAATTACTGGTGCACCTGGAAAACCCAGGCATCTACTATTACCGGCATCCGTTCTGAAGGAATCAATGACCGGGCTGCAAAACTAGACAACTTGTCGCAAGATCATGTATTTGGTAAAAACGGCTGGGCTACAATAATGTTTCCCTCGGTTAGGAATAACCTATATCTTTTATTTGATGATGGATGGGAAGTAAGGCTTGACAGCAGTAGAACTGGTAATGACAGATGGCTAATGGGTACTATGACATTGGCGGAGGATAAATTTCCGGATTGCAAGGGCGAACCTGCGGAACGACTTCGGAAGCTTAACCAGCTTTGTATAAATGCAGGTTGGCGGGGAGCAGCTTTATGGATTCCGGCACAGGCATCAGGCGAAAAAGATAAATACAGTGAATTGGATAGGGTGAGTCTTTACAAGTACTTCAAAGAGAGGTTTAAGTGGTGCAAAATAGCAGGAATAGAATATTTAAAAGTTGACTGGGGTTATAGGATGAAGGATGAAAAGTTTAGATTCATGCTTACTAATTTAGCAAGAGAAATTTATCCTTCTCTGAAAGTGGAGCATGCCGGAGGTACACCACCTCTCAACGACTATGGGTGTCCGTGGTGCAGTGAGAATTTTCGGCACACGGGCAAATTCAGAAACTGCGAGATGGGGAAAACTTTGAGTACGGCTAAAAAAATAATTCCGGTAAGCAGTTTCTTCAGAACTTATGATACAAGCGAACCATTCAATACATCTACAACACTTGATCGTATTGCGGAAATTCTGAAATATTACTCTGGGAAAAAGGATGTAATGACTATTTTAAATTGCGAATATGCTGCTTATACAGGAGCGTCCTTAGGGTGCGCTATCGGGTTAATGAGTGTTCCTCCCACTGTCCCTCTTCGTAGTACACAGAAGTCGAATTACGATGAAGCGGTGAGGGCTATCAACTGGTTTAAAATTGCGCCTGCTTTTGGTATAGGCTACGGTAGGAATTTCGTAGACACTGTTATTCTGACCGATTCTCATGTGTTCAAGCCCGGTGATTCATGGATATACTGGCTACACGGCCAAAGAGTGAATCAGTCAGCCCCTGCGATAATATCAAGGAATATGCCTTTACCAAAAGTTTCATGTACTTCCGATACACCTTTTGTAATGGCTTCCCGAAATCCTAATGGAGCTATAGCAATTGCAACACAAGAAAGAAGAACCATTGAAAAGGGACTTCATTTTCCTCTGGCCGAGGTTTATATTGAAGCAGGAAATGGTAAGCATCCAGTTGGAATTTTTGGCCGATATAAGAGACTATTACTCCATTTTACGAAAACAATTAATGGGAGAAAGATTCTTGCGCAGGACCTTGCCGGAAATAAGGCGATCGATATAACGGAAATGGTTGAAATAAAAGATTCTCTGCTTATCCTCACAGGCGACTTAATTAATAAAATAGGGTTATCAGCAGCATCATTAAACGACTTATCTACACCTGGAATGGTGTTAGTGGTTAAATAAGAGTCTTTTTGAGCTAACGATATTTCGTAGCTGATTTATATTTTATAATACGGATAACGATATTAAGGCAAAAGGAAAAACTTTAATTGAAAAGTAAACAACCTTCAACTATTTCGATAAATTAAACATCTTGCTTTTATGAAAAAAGAACAGTTTTTTTTGATTGCCTTCCTTCTCCTGTTTGGAACGGTATCGGCACAACGTGATCCGCTAAAGTGGCCCTTCTCGAAAACATCTATCTGGAACATGCCCATCCATAACAATGCGGTGTATGTGCCTGCCAACATTCAGAATGCCAATAATTTTGAAGCAGACGAAGATGTGATTATCATGCAGCCCGGTGAGCCAGCCCTACCTGTAAATCTCAATACAGCGGGATGGGGTCAACGCAGCAGATGTACCATTGACGGCGCTGCACTGTTTTCCGCTCCTATAGCTGTTAATTATATTTTTGATAATACCGTGTGGTATGGTAGAACACCCAACGCCGGAGCTGCCATCCTTTTATCTAATGGAAAAATAAAACAAACGCAACCCTTTGCGAAATGCTCCACAGGCTATGCGACTTCTCAATTTGTATGGTCTGAAAATTCATGTATTTTGACCGGAGAGTGTATTCAAGGTGCCCATGGTGGAAGCGGTCTGTCGGCTATTGGAGGTGCTGTTCGTGTAGGTGAACTAACTTCCGGGGTCATAAAACATGTATTGAAAATTAACTTGTGGGGTAAGGAAAATTTTTATCGGCTTAACGGCGGGTATCGTTGGCCTGCGGTAAAAGCAGACGGAGGTTTCAATGATTCTACAGCATTCAACTATTATAATGGTTCTAATCCCGAGATGCGTATTGGTGCATTACTTGCTATTTATAAGGATGCGGTACTCAATAGCGTGACCGATAATAGTCTTGGAATAGAAACGGAAGCAGGGCTGATCTTTGCCAGGGCCCTACGGGATTATGGTGCCTATACCGTTGATAATACGGCGTGGGATAGTTATGCGTTTGTAATTGAAAACGGGCCAGACGGCATCGTCAGAAACGAGTTCAAGGCAAAATTCGGATATGATCTGAACGTATTTGGAAGTCTTAACAATTCTGCCTGGGGCCGCGACCTGAAGCGGCTCTTTTCTAATCTGTACGTAATTTCGAATAATACAGATATTAACAACATTGGTGGCGGCCCCACTACAGATGTAACGAATCGAAGAGCCCGTTTAGCGCCGGATTTTGCTAATACCTCTTCTCCGCGAACGTATAGAATAATGCCGCTGGGCGATTCTAAAACGGAAGGCGGTGGCGGCTCCGGGCAGAGTAGCTGGCGTGGGTTTTTACGTACTAAACTGGCCAGAAGCGGGTATAGTATAGATTATGTGGGCGATCGTTCTAACATTGCCGCAGGAGATACAATTCCTGCGGATAATAACCATGCCGGCCATGGAGGTTATACGATAGGCCCGGATATCAATAGATTCTGCCCAAGTTGTGAGACCACCGGCTTATATGAGCATATACAGAACTGGCTACCGCCTGCCAACCCGGACGTAGTTCTTCTTTCGGTTGGTATCAACGACATGTTTAATTCGAGCAGCCATGTTCCTGGGTATGCTGCCTCTGCCCCATCCAGATACCAGGCTCTGGTCGATAAAATATTACAGTTAAAGCCAGGGGTAAAGCTTATTCTCGGTACTGTGGAACCCGTAAGATATGACGTAAACCTGGGGGGTAATCCCAACGATAACAATCTCGGGGCATTAAACGCAAAAATCAAAGCAATCGCCGATTCCAGCCTTACAGACAATATCTTTCTTGCAGATGTCCGGAGCAAGATGCTTGTAAATTATGGACCTGCTTACTTCTGGGACGATGTTCACCTCAGTGCTACCGGTGCTGTTAAAGCTGCTGATGCATGGCTCGAATCGCTGGTTCCCGTGTTGAATGATGTACCTAATAATACGGCTCCGGTCGTTTCAATTACATCGCCTGCTAACAATGCAGGCTTTGCGGCATCTGCGTCAATTACAATAACTGCTGACGCTTCAGATGCAGATGGCAGAGTTACCAACGTAAGTTTCTACAATGGAAGCGTAAAGATCGGAGAGGATAGTACACCGCCCTACAGCTTCAACTGGCAGAATGTAGATGAAGGTGCTTACCTGCTTACGGCTGTGGCAACAGATAATTATTTCGCCACTGCTACCACAGGAGGGATTCTTGTTAGGGTCAGTTCGACTGATGGTTACGTGAAATTTACGGGTACGGGAATCGGTTCTGCCGGCTCCTTCAACAACAATGGCCTTACATTCTTAAAAGCATTGGATGTAGACTCCGCCAGTTATTTTGATGGCCCTTCCGCCAATGGACAGTGGGTAGGACTTGATTTGGGAACTTCAAAAATAGTGAAGAAAGTGCGGTATATACCTCGTGCTGCATGGCCTGCGCGTTTACCTGGAGGTAAAATACAGGGTGCCAACTCTCCCGATTTTTCCGATGCTGCAGACCTGTTTACGATCACGTTATCACCTTTAGAGAATATTTACAATGTTGCCCGGTTCACTAATTCCAACTTTTATCAATATTACCGTTTCCTGTCGCCTAATGAGGGCTATGGAAATATTGCTGAAATAGAATTTTGGGGCGATCCTAACGATCCGGTAAACCAACCACCTGTATCTGATTTATTGGCTCCCGTAAACAACAGCGCTTACGCTACCGGCTCCGACATCTTTTTTACCGCCGCTGCCAGTGATTCAGACGGTACGGTAAGCAAAGTTGATTTTTATCAGAATAATATCCTTCTGGGAACGGTAGCATCTGCGCCTTACAATTTTGTCTGGTCAAACGTGGCATCGGGTAATTATATAGTCACAGCCAGGACTACAGATAACGCAGGTGTCGTTAAATCTTCAAAACCGGTTTCCATAAAAATAAATTCCGCTGGATCCGGTTCTGTTCTTTATTCCGAGAATTTCGACGGCAACACTGCGACCGACTGGCTGGTCAATAACGGTACTTGGGCAGCAACAACCCTCAAATACAGAGGCAGCAATGCCGGAGGGGAATACACCTCCTATTACAACGGTAGTGCATTCAATAACTATACGTTAACAGCAGATGTTCTCGCGGTGTATGGAAACGACATTGGTGTGATGTTCAACTATCAGAACGCCAGCAATCATTACCTGCTGGTATTAAATACTGATAGAAAAACCGCTTCGTTGAAGATACGTGTAAACGGAGCGCTTACAACTCTTGCATCGGGTACGTTTACGGGCCGTGGCATCAACACCACTCATAACGTATCGATTAAAAATACCGGAAGCCTGACAACAATTAAAATCAACGACAACATTATTTGTGATAGTTTAAGTACCACTACACTTACAAGCGGAAAAATTGGTGTTTATTCATTCTTTACACCAGCAGCTTTTGACAATATTATAGTTACAGCCAATTCAGCATTTCCGACAATTAAAATTGCATCGCCGGATTTTCATTCTATACTCACGCAACCGGTAACCATTCCTGTCACTGTTTCCATTACTGATCCTGACAGTACCTTAATCCGGGTGGACTATTACAAGGGGGCTACACTTATAGGAACAAACAGCAACGTTCCATTTAATTTGAATCTTTCCAACGCGGCTGCCGGCAATTACTTTATAACTGCAAGGGCAGTGCATAGCGGCGGGTCCGAAATTACGTCGTCATTAGTAAGCTTTGCCGTTAATCCACAGGGAAGCCAGGCACCTGAAGTCAACCTCATTACACCTCTAAATGATGCAGTCTTTAACTCACCGGCAAGCATACCGGTTGCTGCGCAATCGACAGATGTTGATGGAACAATCAGAAAAGTGGAATTTTATAGCGACCGGGCATTGATTGGCTATGATACTACCAGCCCTTATGAGGTACCTTGGTCTAATGTTAAATCGGGCACTTACAAACTTCTGGCAAAGGCAACAGATAATACAGGGGCAGTATCAAATTCGTCGCTTGTTAAAGTGGACGTGCTTCATCCAGCGCCGGTGGTAACCTTTTCTACACTTTCC
>JACMJX010000411.1 GCA_014380425.1 Chitinophagaceae bacterium
ACTGGTTCTTTTGAGCATTTCCGGGCAGTGGGAACGGTTACGGGCTTTGGTGCGAGTTCAGGCTTTAGGAACTACTGTTTCTTCGGTAAAACAGACCCGCCCTCCCTCCCGCTAACAATACCGTTGAGGGAGTAATGGGTGTCTGCAAAGTGCCTTGCCTTCCCTTTCCAGCTTACTGCGAGAAGAAGCCAGGGAAGCGCCGTGGAGGCGCCGATATAAGCGTAGTAAATGTGGAGTAAGGGCGGACTTTACGCGGACTTAGGGTGGAGTAGCGAATTTTGGCGGGTACGGCCGGAATTGTTCTCCTTTACCGCTGTTTTCCGGTATCTGAGGGTACAGGGAGGAATGAAGGGGAATACTTTTAGAGGCGGAATATACGTGGACTTTACGCGGACTATACGTGGACTTATGGTGGAGTAGAAGATTTTTTTGCCGGCCCCTGCTAATTGCGCCTTTCATTCTTTATGGTACCGGGTCGTGCCCATGGCCTCCCCAGGGGTGACAGCGGGCTATTCGGCAGAGTGTTAGCCAAAGTCCTTTAAAAAGTCCGTACTTCTGAAGGGCTTGGATACTATAATGGGAGCAGCTGGGTGTAAAACGGCATTTTGGGCCCAGCCAGGGGGAAATAATCCACTGATACAGCTTTATCAATGCTATGAACGGGAAACTAAGTATTTGGAGGATTCTGTTCATAAACCGCCATAATGAGTTTGTTGATGACAACCTGCATTTTTTCTTCCATCAGCGTGTATTCCGGAAGTACTTTGCCTGTGTAAATCAAGAAAAGGGTCAGGTTCGTTTTGTTAACAGTAAGAACTTGCTCAAGTTCATTCTTTTTAAGGCGGTAGGCTTCGCGGGTAAGGCGCTTTATACGGTTCCTGTCTACGGCTTTTTTAAAGTTCCGGCTGCTGGCACTGAAACCGGCCTGTAGTGAAGAGGGCGCATTGGGGGGGAAGGTGTAAAGCACTCTCAGGGGGGAAACGCTGAAAGCTTTACCCTCCTTGAAAAGTTGATCGATGCGCTTGCGGCTCTTGAGCCGCTCTGTTTTGCCCAGCGTAAAATGTTGTTGTGGGGCCATTAGAACAAATATCCTCTTATTAAAGCAAAAAAATAGCTCCGGTATCCGGAGCTATCAATTATATTTTACCGCGTTAAAACGGAATGGTTTATTTCAATTTGCTTTCGTCAGAAACAGTCAGTTTCTTACGACCTTTCGCGCGGCGGCTTGCCAGTACTTTACGGCCGTTGGCGCTTTGCATGCGCTTGCGGAACCCGTGTACGGTTTTACGACGTTTGCGGTGTGGCTGGAAGGTACGTTTCATATTTTTCTATTTAACTGATCTATTATTTAATCAACGTTATTTAATCAACTTTTATCTAATCAACTTTTTAATGAACCCTTTAATAATGCGATGCTTGTGGAGAAACAACCACCTGGTTATCAGATCCGAAACAGGACTACCATTCTCCTGCTGCCGGTGAAAGGACGGCAAAGGTAATAGATCAGGGGTTTTTATCCAAATCCAAATGAAGGGATTTAATATCTTTTCCAAAAAATAAGCGGGCGTGGTTGTCGAAGTCTGCCGTGGAGTCGGTTGTATAAAAGATGCGCTCCGCTCCCCGGGTGCACTTTTCGCTGATTTCGCGGTGCCGCAGCAGATAGTCCTTCAAACTGGCTGCCACTATTTTTCCTTGTGAAAGGATGGTGACTCCCTCGGGAATATACTGTTGTATCTTATTCATCAACAATGGGTAATGCGTACAGGCGAGCAGGAGGGTATCTATGGAGGGCGACCTTGAAAAAACCGCATCGAGGTGCTTCTTTATAAAGTAATCGGCACCTTCTCCAGTATGTTCGTTGTTTTCTATCAGGGGTACCCATATCGGGCAGGCTTCCTGGAATACGGCTATATTTGGAAAGAATTTGCTGATTTCGATGGGGTACGATTGTGACTGTACGGTTCCATTAGTGGCGAGCACGGCTATATTCCCGGTTTTTGTGTAGTTGCCAATAATTTCGCTGGTGGGCCGGATGACGCCCAGTACCCTCCTGTTTGGGGCTATTACCGGCAAGTCGTTCTGCTGAATAGTTCTGAGCGCTTTGGCAGAAGCGGTATTACAGGCAAGCACTACCAGAGGGCAGCCCATGGAAAAGAACCATTCCACACATTCGAGGGTATAGCGATATACTGTTTCGTATGACCGGGTGCCGTAAGGAGCGCGGCTATTGTCGCCCATATAGAGGTAGTCGTATTCCGGAATCTGTTCCAGAATATCTTTCAGAACGGTAAGGCCTCCATATCCAGAATCAAAAATACCGATGGGGTGTGCTGCCATGCTTTATTTATTAAAGAGCCTGCCAAGATAATCTTTCCTGAATTCGATATAGGTAGGGTTGCCCGTAATGGTTACATTGGGTACCGAACAGTTGAAGAGATCCTCAATAAGTGCTTTCATTTCCTGCTGACTCAATGATTTTCCTGGCGGAATAGCCCGCTGCGATGCCATGGAGCGGATCAACTTTTCCCGCTTCGAGAATCTTATCTCGCTGGTAAAATGCTTATACTGTTCCAGTAGGTGTTCTATTACTGTTTTTTCATTTCCAGGTTCAATATCGGCTGGTGTACCCTGAATAAGAAAGGAATTGTTTCCAAAATGTTCTATTAGAAAGCCCAGTTGCAGGAGGTCGCCGAGTAATTCGCCGAGCATTACGGTATCCTGCGCCGAAAGCTCGAGATTGAATGGAAAGAGGCTTCGCTGCACAGGCACGGGGCTTCCCTGCAAGGCAGCGGCATATCGCTCATAGAGCACCCGCTCGTGCGCAGCCTGCTGCTGAATAAGAAGATATCCATCCGCCGCTGGTGCAACAATATACATATTGGCGATCTGAAGAAGTTCCTTGTCGGCCAAATGCTGCGTTTTAGCGGCTTTCGCGGTTTCTTCAACATATCTTTCCCCTGCAGGATCTGCTTTTGTAAGGGAGAAGGTT
Organism: Chitinophagaceae bacterium; assembly: GCA_014380425.1. Classification (GTDB taxonomy): domain Bacteria; phylum Bacteroidota; class Bacteroidia; order Chitinophagales; family Chitinophagaceae; genus JADCRZ01. The sequence continues at coordinate 2,990 of JACMJX010000411.1, forward strand.
TCCCCATCCCGCAGTGGTTCATAAAATTCTTTCCAATGTTTCAGGTCACTTTTACTGCCGGCTTCTATAAAGTGTGCCTGGTTTTTTTGACTGAACGTTTGGTACAGACTAGAGGATGTGGCTGCCGTTATCTTTTCCTGGGTAAAGGGTTTGCTGATGGCATCCATCTGCTGCATTTCCGCGTTCATATCAAACTCCAGGGTAGGCGTAATGCTAAAATGGGCCAGCGCATGTTTTACTGCGGCCTGTACGAATGCATAAATGATCTTCTCATCTTCAAATTTGATTTCCTGCTTGGTAGGATGCACGTTCACATCTACCTGCGCCGGGTCGAGATCGAGAAACAGCACATACAGCGGGAAGCTGTCGGAAGGGATCATTTGCTGGTAGGCGTTCATCAGAGCGTGGTTGAGGTAAGCGCTGCGGATGAAGCGGTTGTTTACGAAAAGGTACTGATCGCCCCTGCTCTTTCTGGCAGTTTCGGGCTTGCCTACAAAGCCATAAATATTGAGATAGTCGGTGGTTTCATTTACTGCAACAATCTTCGCATTGTACTGGCTGCCCAATAGCTGTACAATGCGTTGCTTCAGTGTTCCTTTTTCCAGGTGAAACATCTCCTGGCCATTGTTAGTGAGCGAAAAGAAGATATGCGGGAAAGAAAGAGCCACCCTGATAAATTCGTCGACGATATGCCTGGTTTCGACGGCATTGCTTTTAAGAAAGTTCCTTCTGGCGGGTACGTTGAAGAACAGGTTTTTCATGGCGATACTGGTACCCACAGGAGTAGCTATAGGTTCCTGCCGTACAACCGAGCTGTTCTCTATTTCAATATAACAACCCGTTTCGTCTTCAGCCCTCCTGGTTTTAAGCTCCACCTGCGCTACAGCGGCGATAGAGGCCAGCGCTTCGCCCCGGAAGCCCATGGTGCGAATGCGGAACAGGTCGTTGATGTTCTTTATTTTGGATGTAGCGTGTCGCTCGAAGCAGAGTCTTCCATCCGTATCGCTCATTCCTTTCCCGTTATCTGTTACCTGTATCAGGGCCTTGCCCGCATCGCTGACAATTAGTTTAATTTCGGTAGCCTCCGCATCCACGGCATTTTCAAGCAACTCTTTTACGGCACTTGCCGGTCTTTGAATTACCTCCCCCGCAGCAATCTGGTTCGCAATATTATCTGGCAATAGCTGTATGATATCCGGCACTTCTGATCTGGTTTTTATCTGCAAAAATAATTAAACCCGCCAGCATTCGGCAGTTAAAGGCTTCTTAAAGCAGCATTAATACTCTTATCCTGCTTAATTTATTATTAATCTGCAATCTATGATTATATCAGCTATTAAAAAACTGCTGTTGTTGCCTGCCATACTCCTTTCTGTAAGTGTATTTTCTCAGAATTTTAACGGCATTGAGCAGCAGGCCTGGGTTGACAGTGTGTTTGCTTCCCTCACAGATGATCAAAGGCTGGGTCAGTTGATGGTGCTCCGGCTTTCCGCCACGCAGGGTGGAGGGGTTGTTTTTTACGATAAGGAAGTGGAAGAGGGCATCAGGAAATACAATATTGGTTCGATTTGTCTTTTCCAGGGCGGGCCGGTGCAGCAAGCGCAGATCATCAATCGCCTTCAACTGTTAGCTAAAACACCCCTGATGGTTTGTATCGATGGGGAAACGGGCGTGGGTATGCGGTTTACTGACAGCGTGGGTAAGTTTCCCGATCAGCTTACCATGGGCGCCCTGCAGGACGGGGGGCTGGTGTATAAAGTAGGCCGCGCTATCGGGGAGCAGTGCAAGCGGATCGGCATTCATGTTAATTATGCACCCGTAGTTGATATCAATAACAATCCCGATAATCCGGTAATCAATTTCAGGTCTTTCGGGGAGGATAAATACATGGTAAGCCTGTTGGGCAACCGCATTATGAGGGGCATGCAAGATGTAGGCGTGATGGCCTGCGCGAAGCATTTTCCCGGGCATGGCGATGTAGCAGTCGATTCCCATCTAGATCTGCCGGTGATCACAAAAACAAAACTTCAGCTCGATTCGCTGGAGCTGTATCCCTTCCGCAATGTGTTTAACGAGGGTATAGGAAGTGTGATGGTGGCCCATCTTTACATTCCAGCTATCGACAGCACGCCGAACCGCGCTACTTCCATATCCTACAACAATGTAACCCGCTTGCTGCGTTCCGATCTCGACTACCAGGGGCTCACTTTTACCGATGCCCTGGAGATGAAAGGCGTTTCAAAGTTCTTTCCTGGCGGTGAAGCTTCGGTGGAGTCGCTGATAGCGGGTAACGATATGCTATGCCTTCCGGGTAATGTAGATACTACTATGGCGAAGATCAAAGCAGCCATTGAAAGCAAAAGGCTTAGCTGGAACGATATCTATGAAAAAGTGAGAAAGGTGTTGAAGGCGAAATACCAGTATGTACTTCCCAACGCCGGTTCTATCAACACCAACGATATTACTGCAGATCTTAATGCCGATATCCCTGCATTGAGAAAGCAGGTTGCCGAGAACTCGATTACTTTGCTGCGCAATGATAGCGGGCTGTATCCTTTACAACCTGTTCAGGGAAAGAAAGTGGCTTATGTAGGTGTAGGGCTTACGGGCGATAATGCCATTTCTCAAAGAATGAAGCTGGATTATAAAGCAGACGTTTATTATTTCGATTACAGAACCGATGAAGAAAGGGCGACATTGCTGGCGGATTCTTTGAAAGCACATTATGATGTGGTTGTTACAGGTGTTCATAATTACAGGAAGTATCCAGCGAATAATTTCGGGATGTCGCCTGCTTCGATGCTGCTTATACGTCAGCTTCAGGACAGCACGCATAACATCACCCTGTTCTTTGGCAATCCCTACGCCGCAGCTGGTTCATGCGATGCAAAGACCGTACTGGTATGTTATGAAGATGACAGCATTTTTCATCATACTGCTGCCGATGTATTGGAAGGGCTCGTGACGCCGAGAGGCAAGTTGCCTGTTACGATATGCGAGCGCTATCCATCAGGAACCGGTATTGTAAATACCAGAACGCTTCCATCGGCTCCCCCCGCTTCGGTTGGTTTTGAGGAGGGCCTTGCCTACAAGATAGACTCTATTGCACTTGACGCCATTTCAAAAAAGGCTATGCCCGGCTGTGTAGTGCTGGTAGCAAAAGATGGTAAGATAGCTTATGAAAAAGCGTTCGGCACTTATTCCATAGACAGTAAAGACACTGTAACGGCGGAGAGCATCTATGATCTGGCTTCGCTTACGAAAGTGTTTGCCACCACCGTTTCGATCATGAAGCTGTATGATGATGGCAAGCTTGATCTTAAAAAGAAGCTGGGCGACTATCTCCCTGCCGTAAAAGGGTCTAACAAGGAAAATCTTGTAATTGAAGACATACTGCTGCACCAGGCCGGGCTTTCTGCATATATTCCTTTTTACAGGGAAACAGTCAACCCGCAAACGGGCGTACCTTACTATACCATTTACTCCAGGAAGCCGGTTTACAGCCATTCAGTAAGAGTTGCTGAAAACATGTATATCCGCAATGATTGGAGCGATACTTTGTTCAAGCGGATTCTCGATAGCCCATTGGGGCCGAGGGGGAAGTATGTTTATAGCGACAATGACTTTATCTTCTTAGGTAAGATAGTAGAAGCTATTTCAGGTGTTCCGTTGAACGAGTTCGTTCAATACGAATTCTATAACAAGTTAAATATGGTTAGTACCGGCTTCCGGCCCCGGGAGCGTTTTCCCCTCAATCACATCGTTCCTACGGAACGTGAAAGAGGCTTCAGGATGCAACTCCTGCGCGGAGATGTGCATGATCCCGGTGCCGCGATGTTCGGAGAAGTAGCAGGCCATGCAGGGTTGTTCAGCGCGGCTTATGACCTTGCTGTCATTTCCCAGATGCTGCTCAACGGAGGAATTTATGGAGGCCGCCGTTTTCTCAACAAAGAAACGATCGATCTTTTTACAGGGTACCAGAGCAAGATAAGCCGTCGTGGCTATGGATTCGACAAACCGGAAAAAGACAACCCGTTCCGGGACGATCCCTATCCGAGCAAGCTGACATCTCCCCTTACTTATGGCCATACCGGCTTTACGGGTACCTGTGTTTGGATAGACCCGGCAAGTAAGTTAGTCTATATCTTTCTGTCTAACCGGGTCAACGCCTTCGAGCCCGGGCAACTGGGGAAGCTGCTGGTAAGATCGAAAATACAGGATGAGATCTATGGTGCCATTCGGAAGTAATTACCGAATAGACGGCACCCTGACTCTTTTTATCGTAATTTTGCGCCCTAATTCGTTAGATATGAACAGGAAGCAGGAAGTGTTGCAGGATGTGGTGATTAAGTTTGCGGGAGACAGTGGAGATGGAATGCAGCTGACGGGAAGCCAGTTTACCAATAGCACGGCCCTTTTAGGGATTGACCTGGCTACTTTCCCTGATTTCCCTGCCGAAATAAGGGCGCCCCAGGGTACTTTGCCTGGAGTCAGCGGATTTCAGCTTCATTTCAGCAGCAACAGAATCTATACTCCGGGCGATAGCTGCGATGTGCTGGTGGCCATGAATGCCGCCGCCCTCAAAACCAACGTCAAGAATCTTAAGAAAGGCGGTAAAATCATCGTTAACACTGATGGATTCGACGCAAAGAATCTTCGGCTGGCAAACTATGCCGAAGGCGTGCATCCGCTGGAGGACGATAGCCTGAACAGCTTTGAGGTGATCAAGATGGATGTAACCAAAATGACCCGTGAGGCGCTGAAAGACTACGAACTGGGGGTAAAGGAAAAGGACAGGGCGAAGAATATGTTTGTACTGGGGTTTCTTTACTGGATGTATAACAGGAATCTTGAGAATACCATACAGTTTTTACAGGAAAAGTTCGGGAAGAATGAAGTGATCCTGGAGAGTAATATCAGGGCGTTGCAGGCAGGTTATAATTTCGGCGACACTACTGAAACATTTACCACCACGTATCACGTGGAGAAAGCAAAGATGGAACCGGGGGTCTATCGTTCCGTAATGGGCAATCAGGGCGTAAGTTACGGGTTGATTGCTGCGGCACAGAAAAGCGGACTTCAGTTATTTCTCGGGTCTTACCCTATCACCCCTGCTTCCGATATTTTACATGAGCTTAGCAAGCATAAGGCTTTTGGGGTAAAAGTGTTTCAGGCAGAAGATGAGATTGCCGCTATTACTTCCGCAATAGGCGCCAGCTACGGCGGCCTTATTGGGGTAACCACCACGTCTGGCCCTGGCATGGCGCTGAAAGCAGAAGCGATGGGGCTTGCTGTAATGTTGGAAATTCCTTTGCTGATCATCAACATACAGCGTGGCGGGCCTTCTACAGGCTTACCTACAAAAACGGAGCAGAGCGATCTTTTACAGGCCTATTATGGCAGAAACGGAGAGTGCCCTATGCCAGTGATCGCTGCTTCCACACCCAGCGATTGCTTTACCACCGTGTACGAGGCTGTAAGGATTTCCATACAACACATGACTCCGGTTATATTTCTGAGTGATGGCTTTATCGCGAATGGCTCCGAGCCGTGGAAGTTTCCACAGGAAGCCGACCTTCCGCCGATACATGTTCAGTTTAAGAAAGAACTGGGATTCGACGAGCAGAAGTTTCTCCCTTACCTGCGTGATGAGAAGCTGGTTAGGCCATGGGCCATACCGGGTACCCCTGGCCTCGAACATAGGATAGGAGGTATAGAAAAGCAGCATATAACGGGTAATGTAAGTTATGACCCCGATAACCACCAGACGATGGTGAAGATCCGCCAGGAGAAAGTAGACAAGATCGCCCATTACATACCTGAACAGATTCTGGACAGCGGCCCTGAAAAAGGCAAATTACTGATTCTTGGATGGGGCAGTACGTACGGAGCAATCAAGAGCGCCGTGATACAGTTGCAGTTGGAGGGATACTCGGTATCGCATGCGCATATTCGCTATATAAGGCCGTTTCCGAGAAACCTGGGCAGCATTCTCAAGAACTTCGAACATATACTGATACCCGAAATCAATAACGGGCAACTGATCAAGATTATTCGCGATCAGTACCTTGTTGATGCAAAGGGATATAACAAAATAATGGGTGTACCTATCACTAAAGGCGAACTGGTAGAGAAAGTAAAGGAAATGATGGCCGTTGTTGTTCACTAGTATGGCTAGTGCATAACAAGTTAGGCAACTATTGGGGCCCGATTGATTTCAACTGGTTCCCTGTTTTTCTTTGAGCATCAAAAAATTCAATCATTTTTTCTATAGTAGGTTTGATCCAGATACCAGGGCCATGACCACCTTTGGGTACTTTGATCATTGTGCTTGAAACATTATTTTGTTTCAGGGCTTCATGAAGCAAGATACTTTGGCAATAAGGTACAGAACTATCGGCATCACCGTGAATTATCAGGAAAGGCACATCTTTTGGGTCTATATAAGTAATTGGATTAGCCATTGCACATAAGTCTTTATTCACTTGAATAGCTGCCCCAATAAAATTCGATTCCGGAGAATCAGCCGAATTATGAACGATCTTACTTCCGCAGGAATCCATTAGTAGAAAATCAGTTGGTCCAAACCAGTCGACTACTGCATGAACTTTACTACTATACATTTTGAACGAGCCAATCGATCCCTCGAGTGGAAATGATTTAATTATCTCGCTATGTTCAGATATTCCATTAGTTGTACCCATCAATGCTGCGAGATGTCCGCCAGATGAGTCGCCCGATACTCCAATAAAGGACGTATCGAGCTGATGAACTTCCGCGTTTGCCCGAATAAAGCGCACTGCTGCTTTTATATCGTGAAGCTGCGCAGGAAATTTAACCTGCCTGCTGGAAAGATGATTTACCGCTACAACTGCATAACCGGAATTGATAAGCGGGATACCCATTTTAAAATATGCTTGATTTTTAGTATTGTTCCCCCGCCAGCCACTTCCACCTATAATCACTATCACCGGATAGGGCGGGTTGCCTCTTCCGGGATAATAAATATCAAGTTTATGACCCGTAAGCGTATCCGAGGCATACCTGATATCACAATGGTCTTTCTGTAACTGAGCAAACCCTTGCTCGGGCAGAAGAGCAAAAACGATTAACCAGGGAATTGCAATGAACCAATAATTGGATAACTGCAATAAAATCCTGATACCTGCTTTTTCCGGCGATTTATGATTATTTGACACTTAAACCTGTTTTAAATTGCGTTTGAATAAAGGCATGTAAATTAGCAGTTCCCCCCGAACTATCGATTTACAAAATAGTATCATTAGTAGGTGATATTGCAAAAGGCGAAATACTTCAATAAGAAATTCATGTGTTATTAAGACTGTGGATTGGCTATTTTACCTGTCATCATACTATCTGACGTGAATTTTGCTGCTTACTTTCTGAAGATCGATCACAATGTTGGAGATAAAGTTGAACTGGTCTACAAGCGATTTCATTTCCAGCAAGCCCTTTTTTGTCTCTGTTTCCAGCAGGCCCTGTTTGAGTTCCGCTTTTCTCTTTTCCAACATTACGTTCATATCCCCGTTCAGCAACCGAATCGCCTCACGCGTGCTGCCCGGTGCTGCGAGTGGATAGCTGCCGTCCAGAATAGCGATGGTAGTGGAAATATGCTGAAGAATATCTAAAGCGACTGCTTTATAGTGCGCCGAACTATAATCCACCATCTTTCTACGCACATAATAAGCAAGGGTGGCAATATGAGAAATAAGCTGATGATTAAGTGCTACGAACTGGTGGATCTGTTCTTTATCTTTTTGCTGACTTTTGGGCTCTGATAGCATCCTGTTGAACGCATCAGACAGGTTGGCAAGAGAAACAAGCGCATCTTTTCTGGCGATGCCATACTCGTTTAAGGTGATCTCCTGCGTTTCCCGATTGGTGCCAGCAGTTACAGAAGAAAAATACCCGCTTACATCTTTAAGCATACTGATCATAAAGGAGCGAATGGTTTCCCGTTCCCATGAGGGTATCAGCAAACTGCTCGCAATAAAAGCTATTACGGATCCTATAAGGGTATCGAGCATCCGGTCTGTAAGTACGGTCTGTGAGTCGGTAGGATACAGCAGGTGCAGGAATAACAGTACGTAAGGCGTCATGAACACTACGCCTATAAGATAATTCTGCCGGATAAATATATAGCAGATCGTCATGAATGTGATCATGATAGCTAGTAATGCCGTTTCGTTCTTCACAGTATATAATATGAGTACACCCGCCAGTATCCCTATAAAGGTACCGATAAGCCGGTCGGCGTTTCGCTTCTTGGTAAGGCTGTAGGCCGGTTTAAGTATTACCAATATGGTGAGCAGGATCCAGTATCCGTGGCCTCCCAGCGGGAATGCCAGCGAAATAAGATAGCCGGCAAGAATGGAGATACTAACACGCAAGGAATGGCGGAAGATATTGGATCTTAACGTGAGATTATCGAGCAGCATTTTAGGATTTACTTCCTGGTGTAATACAAGCTGGCTGAGATCCATTTGCTGTTGCGATTTTCTTCTCAGGTTATGACCCGACCTTGTGTATCTGTGCAAGGTGTAGAGCCGTTCGGCAATGTCCTGGATATTATCCAGAATGCGCCTTAGTGCTATAAAGCCATCGATATTTTCCGGGTTCAGGTATTTCTTTCTAAATGCACCATAACGCTCCCGCTCCTCTTTGATATGCGGCATAAGGGAATTGTTTCTGTGCGAGCGGCTGCCACTTTTTACTGCTATCCCTATTTCTTCCAGCTCTTCACAGAGATCATCGATAAGAGCATGAAATTCTTTCAGGATCGTTGTTTTGCCAAAGTAGTCATGCAGTGTTCGATAGCCCTGATAGGAAGTCATTATGCTTTCGAAGAGGTCTGTTGCATCCAGGTAGATCATAACAAGAGTGCGGCCCGTATGGGTTGATTCCTTTACGATCGACCTGGTTTTAAAGAGCAGATCCGTTACGAGGTTCTGGCTTTCCTGCACTTCGCTTTGTGTTTGAATTAGTTTACTATAATTTTCATCATAGCTGGTGTTTTCTTCATAGAAGGAAGCCCTTACACGAAGGTACCCGGCTATGTTCTGAATGTAATCACCCAGTGCCTGCTGTGCCAGTTTATAAGGCCGGAGCCGGTAAAGCGCCAGGCTAAAAAGCAGGTACCATATACCACCCGCCGTTATAAGCAATGCATTCTCAACGATCTGCCATCCCTGCTTTGGCTGCGAGAGGTTAAGTATCATGATGAGGAGCGCTGCAATGCCAATAGCGCCTGCTCTGGCACCATATACTGCCAGCATGGAAAAAAGAAAGCATAGCAGGAATAACAGGATAGCCAGTGTAACGGGTGAATGCATCGCCAATCCTGTAATAAGGGCAACCAGGAACAAAGCTCCTATACCAGCCAACATGGCGTTATTGCGGTGATGAATAGGGCCCGGTGTATCTATCACACTAATACCTACCGCTCCCAGGGAAATGGTGATGCCCGCTGGAAGGAGATTGAAATAACTCATTACCACCGCAGGAACCAGAATGCCTGCGGTCATTCTTACACCTTCATACAGATAGTAGCTATAGATAAAACTTTTGTACGACTTGATCTGGTCCATGCTGGTTCTTATGTTATGCGTAGGCCTGAGGGTAAGAACAACCGTCTTTAAAATTACTGAAAACTTAAGCGTAACCGCTAAATCTGGGTGCCTATTTCGCGATAGCCTTTTTGTAGTACTTGCATACTGATCTTAACCCACACCTTTCGCATTTAGGGGTGCGGGCGACGCAGGTATAGCGACCATGCAGGATGAGCCAATGGTGTGCCTTGTGAACCAGCTGCCGGGGAATGTATTTTATGAGTTGTTTTTCTGTTGCCAGTACCGTTTTGGCGCCTTCTGTGAGGCCAATACGGGCGGATACACGAAATACATGTGTGTCTACAGCCATATTAGGCTGGTTATCGATAACGGAAGTTATTACGTTAGCTGTTTTTCTGCCAACTCCGGGAAGTTGTATCAGTTGCTCGACTGTCATGGGCACCTGCCCGGCAAATGTTTCCATCAGCATGTTAGCCATGCCGATCAGGTGCCGGGTCTTGTTATTGGGATAGGAGATGCTTCTGACTAGTGGGAAAAGCTCATCGAAGGAGGCTTTAGCAAGAGCGGGTGCATCCGGGTATCGTTCGAAGATGGCAGGGGTAGTCATATTCACTCTTTTATCGGTGCATTGCGCCGATAAAATGACGGACACCAGGAGTTGAAAGGGATTATCATAAAGAAGTTCCGTTTCAGCGTCCGGTGAATGCTGCTGGAAATAGCCGATCACAAAACTGTACCGTTCTTTGCGGGTCATAGAAATAATAATGACCGCAAAAATACGAGATACCGTTGTTACGGTATTATGTTCTCTGGTGCAGGTGGTGATAAATGCTTAATGAGCGGGAACCGTGTCTGTTTCACGTGCGTAATTCAGCACGTTGAGTATAACTTCCGTTCTGGGAGATTCTACCGCCGTATCAAGCCTGTCGATTGACGACTGAAGAATTTCTAACTTCTCGCGAAGAGCCCAGTCTTGAGCCATTGCAGCTTCAATAGCAACTGCCTGTGTTGGGGATACTTCCTTGTATATATACAATAAAAGATCCTCCGGTGTAAAGAGTGTCATGCGCAAACCATTTTATCCAATGTATATTCTATCCGGAAATGTCCATTTTCCGGATTGTCCGTATAAAAAACGGGGCGTTCAGGTATATATTGTGCGTGCAAAATATTTACCAAAAATTAACGCGGTATTGACGGCAATTTTAGTATACCTATTACAAAGAAAACGTACAATCTGTTCATTTGCGGCGGCTTTCTGCCGAAAGTAGTAGATGCGGGCTTACAAGATTACTTATCGGAAATTATAAAAAGATCTTCATTTTCCCGTTTCATGTGGTACTTCTCGCGAGCGTACTTTTCGATAGTGGCCGAATTGGAGCGAAGCTGGTCGAGTTCTTCACGGGTAATTCTTATTTGTTCCGTGTAGTATTTCCGGCTTTCTTCCAGTTGCCTGAGTTCGGAAGGATGTCGGAAATGAGTGGTGATTAGATCCCTGTCGTCGAAAAACACCATCCATACAAAGAAGCATACAAGTGTGAGGATATACTTGTTCTTCATAAATGATGGTAGCTTGTTGAAGATGTTCAATGTTATGGGAGCTGTGTTTACGTAAAATTACGTAAAAATGTTAAATATATCTGAACGATCAATACCTGTTTCTTATACCACTCAGGAACTTCTCTACCAACTTGCGCAGCTCCGAAGTATTGCTTTGGTGATTATTAATTAAAACGGAGAAGAGGATCAGGCGGTTTTTTTGGGTGATAAGAAAACCGCTGAGAGCAAGCTGGCCGGAGAGGGTACCGGTTTTCGCAAAGATGAAGGCGCTGTCTTTCTGGTAATAGCCTTTAAGCGTTCCCTTGCCGCCGGTAGGGAGAATACCCTTCAGGCGTTCTATGCCGAATTCATCCTTCATTTTATTCAGTATCCATACAAAATCGTCTGGCGAAAAGAGATTATACCTGCTTAAGCCGCTTCCATCCACCCATCTCGGTTTCTGGGGTAAGTTTTTCAGGTCGGTTGAAAGCAATGCATCTATCAATGCTTTTTCATTCATCACGCCCTTTACTTTTAATGCAGCCATCAGCAATGTTTGTTCAGCAAAAAAGTTGTCGCTGTTATACATCATTGGCTGGAAGAGCGAATCTGCATGTTGTGTGTATATCGGGCGCAACGATGCCATGTTTGCAGGGGAAGCGATTGGTACAATGGTTTTGCCGATACTATTCTTCAATAACCCGATAGCGGAACCTGCCCCATTTGTTATAAAAGGAACCTGCTGCT
>JACMJX010000041.1 GCA_014380425.1 Chitinophagaceae bacterium
CACCGTTATCAGCGTGGCGGTGATGATCGTTGCCATGGCTTTTACCAATGGTTTCCAGTTTGCCATCAGCCAGAAAATATTCAGTTTCTGGGGTCATATCCGCGTGCAGCACTTTCAGCCCAATCATGTATCCATTGCTGAGGAGCTTCCTATAGAGAAGAACGATACCATATTGCAGATGCTGAGAAAGAACCCTGGGGTAGAAAGCGTCAATACGTTTGCTACCAAAAATGCGATATTAAAGACCAATGAGACGATAGAGGGAATACTGTTCAAGGGCGTGGAGAAAAGCTACGACTTCCGTAATATCGACCGCTTCCTGGAAATGGGCCGCTGGGTGCATTTCCCGGATAGCGGTTATAGCAACGATATCAATCTTTCCGCTTACACGGCCAGGCAGTTAAAGCTCCGGGTAAATGATAAAGTGCTGATCTATTTTATACAATCAAACGGCTCCGCCCCGCGGGCAAGAAAACTGAATGTTGCAGGTATATATAAAACGGGCATCGACGAATACGATAAATTGCTGGCTGTGGGCGATATGCGGCTGATACAGCGATTGAACGACTGGACGCCGCAGGAAATAGGAGGTTATGAAATATTTGTAAAGGAGTACGATACCATGGACTCGGTGAATTCCTCCATTTTTTACCATCTCCCCGCTGCGTGGAACAGTCAGACAACGAGGGAACTGAACCCAAACATCTTCGACTGGCTGAATCTGCAGGATCAGACGATCGTGATGGTCCTCATCATTATGACCCTTGTTGCCGTTCTTAACCTGATAACCTGCCTGATTATACTTGTACTTGAACGAACCCGCATGACGGGTGTTTTAAAGGCACTTGGTGCATCCAACGGAACGCTTCAGCGTATTTTTCTGTACCACGGCATCATAATAGCCCTATCGGGCATAATACTTGGCAACCTGCTCGGATTGGGTATCTGCTTGCTACAGCAGCGGTACGGTTTTATCCCGTTACCGGAAGAAATGTATTATATTTCAAAAGCGGAAGTGAATATAGTATGGTGGCATGTAGTGATGATAAATCTGGCCACCCTGCTGATTGCTTTTTTAGTACTTATTATTCCTACTTTCATCATCAGGAGAGTACAGCCGGTGAAAGCGATTAAATTTGTCTGAAACACATCGGGTTATACTTTTTGAACGCAGTAGAAATACCCGTCTTTCGACATTCCCCTGGCATAATTATGGGAAGATATTTATAAAACATATAACTATGGATATCATCATTCAATCATTAGGCTTCCAGGCAGGAGATACATTGGAAAATTTTATACAGGAAAAATTGAAGGCCCTTAAAAGCGCAGATATCGTGAGAGCGAACGTTATATTGTATAGAGGGCCCGACAGCAATCCTGATAATAGTTATTGCGAGATTCGTCTCGAGATTCCAGGGAACGATCCTTTTGTGAAAAAGCACAGCCCTTATTTTGAAACCTCGGTGAGCGAATGCGTGGAAGTATTGACACAAATGCTGCAAAAACATAAGAGGAAAGTAATCGATTCCCGCAAAGCGGAAACCCAGCTAATTCAGGACAAAATAAATGAAGCCGGTGAAAATGCCCCCGACGCAGATGTCGAGCTAGAGGATGTTGTTAAATAAATTAACATAACCTTTAAAACAAAGGGATTTCCGGTTGCGTATATATCTTAACTTAGATGCTATATGTATAAATTCCCCTGGTTTTATATCACCACCGCCATCCTTCTTTTTATAGCCGGGTGCCAAAAATCGGACAGCACCGAAAACGAGCCGGAGCCTGCGTGCGAACCGGTAAGTTTTGCCAGCTCTCCCTCGAGTGAAGTATATATCGTAGTTTTGAAGGACGGTGACCCTGGCGCACGCAAGGTGCAGTCTATGGAAAATGCCCGGTTAGCCGGCAATCACCTGTTATCCAGGTATCGCATACCGGAACAGCAAATGGACGTTGTTCTCAATACGGTGAACACCGGGTTTATAGCCCGGCTGACCCGTGATCAGGCGATACGCCTGAAAGCAGATGACGAGGTGGAACTGGTGGAGCAAGACCGCATCATAACATTGGAAAAAGGCTGCTTTACCGTTGAGGCCGTGTCAACTGTGCAGTGGGGAGTACGCAGGACCGGGGCGGATGATGGCACTGGTAAAAGAGTATGGATTATAGATACCGGAGTAGATACTGATCATCCGGATCTCAATGTAGATATTACGCTTAGTAAATGTTTTATCACCAACGAAACATCGGTGGAAGACGAGAACGGTCATGGTACGCACGTGGCCGGCATCATAGGTGCATTAAACAATTCGCGCGGCGTATTGGGAGTGGCTTCCGGTATAAGCATCATTGCGCTGAAGGCTTTGAATAACGATGGAGAAGGAAATACCAGCGGGCTGATAAGGGCTCTTAATTATGTTGGCCAGAATGCTAAAGCAGGCGAAGTAGTGAATATGAGCCTGGGGGCAGATACTATTTCAAACGCACTCGATAACGCAGTAAGGACGCTTGCTGAAAAAGGCATCCTTTTTTCCATAGCGGCAGGAAACGATGCGAAGAAATCCATTCTTGCGTCGCCAGCAAGGGTTAACCATCCTAATGTTTTTACCGTATCGGCTATAGACAGCCTTGGCAGGTTTGCAACATTCTCCAATTTTGGAAATGATGCAGTAGACATTGCAGCACCAGGCGTTCGGATCGTGTCCACCTTCAGTGAAGGAAGATATGCGCGGCTAAGCGGCACTTCGATGGCGGCACCGCATGTGGCCGGTATATTAGTATTGAATGGAGTTAATATTAAAACCAAAGGAACAGCATCGGACGATCCGGATGGAATACCTGATCCTATTATTTCTTTCTGATAGCGTAACATAAACTTTCACACCAGGTGCGAAAGTATGATGCCGGCCGCTACGGCCGCATTCAATGATTCGGCTTTACCCCTTTTTGAGATAGTTACCTGGTGGGTGGCTGATTGCAGTAAAGGCACCTGTATTCCTTTTGATTCGTTTCCAATAAGTATTATTCCTTCAGTGATCTTTTTATATTCAGTGATATCCTTTCCTTCCAGAGAGGCAGCGTAAATGGGAACGGCAGGTATTGCTTTTATTAAGCGGAGCAGGTCGTCGTAAATAACCTGTACCCTTCCTATACTACCCATGGTTGCCTGTACTACTTTCGGGTTGTAGATTTCTGCACTTTCTTCAGATGCTATAATATATTCTGCCCCAAACCAATCGGCGATTCGTATAATCGTACCCATATTACCCGGGTCCTGTATGCCATCCAGCATAAGCGATATGCAATTGTTAAAGCTTGTTACTTTATCATAAATAGGCTGATGAAAAATACCCATTACCTGGTTAGGGGTTGATAAAGCGGATATCTTTTCAAGTTCATATTCTTTGATTTCAATCGCCATACCGGGGGCTAACGATTCATATACATCCTTATTGACATTCCACCATTCTTCCGTGGCATAAAGGGCTTTTAACAAGATAGAAGGAGAATTTAGTAATTCAATGATTATCTTAGGGCCTTCGGCAGTAAATTGTTTCAGTTCGTCCCTGAATTTTTTATGGCCCAAACTTTGAATATATTTGACCTCCGATTTTGTGATCATGCATTTATCATTTTATTGCGCTTTTATTGTTATCGTATTCTCCGTTTCATGTGTAGTGCCGCGCAATTACCAGTCCAACAAACCTTTTGTATTTAAAACCAACATAAATATACAGGGAAATTTAAACGCCACCGAAAAAGCGGATCTTAAGATGGGGTTGGAGAATCAACTGGATGATAGTCTGCAGGTAAAAATGGTTTCACTCGCCGGCGTGAGAAAAACCTTAAAGAACCCGGCTGCGTTCGATACCAATTACGTTAACCGTTCCATTATCTATATGAACGCGCTTATGAATTCCAGGGGCTTTTATAAATCCGTCATTACCTGGGATTCCACTATGAAAACGCTTGGGACGGGTAAAAAAAAACAAATGCGGGTCACCGTCAACTTTCTGGTAGAAACGGGCAAGCGGCTACGCTTGGATTCAACAGCTTTCCTATTAAACGATTCGCTGCTGCAGAACCTGGCACTTCGGGAAAGGAACAAGTCGCTACTCCAAAAAGGAGAGCCCTACTCCAAACAGGTGGTATCATCAGAGATAGACCGTTTGCTGGAGCTGTTTAAAAATAACGGATACTTCCGAATGTCCAGGGAAGACCTGTATGCCGAAGTAGACACGGTAGTAGAAGCCCTGATCAATCCCTTTCTCGATCCCCTGGAACAGGCTGCCCTGCTCGAGGAAGTAAACCAGCGAAGAGAGAACCC
>JACMJX010000412.1 GCA_014380425.1 Chitinophagaceae bacterium
GTTATCTACCGCGGCAAGGGTTATATAACTGCCGCTCTCCGCTTTAACGCTTACTTTCTGACGGGTGCGGGAACGCACGGCTTTCTGGGCAATTATCTGTACATCGAGCTTGCGGTCTTTCTCTTCTACCTTCACATTCTGAAACCCGTGGGCAACCGTCAAGGGAATATCGGAAACATCGTGGGGCTTTATCAGGGTTGCAGTGATATATACATTGGGAAGATGTTCGGCGGTAAGCTTAAGATCCACGGAAGCCGACCGCTTGCTCACATTTACATACTGCCAGGAAACGAGCTTGTCGGTTTCCATAGTTACCAGCAGTTTTCCGCTAAAGGGTGTTTTGAACAATGCCTTTACCGTCTCTCCTGCCAGGTAAGCTGCCTTATCCAGTTCGATGTCGATATGTCCTTCGTTATTCACTTCAAACGAATTATTATCGCCACCCCATGAACCATAGCTGTAAAATGAGCTGCTCACATAACTGTTAGCTCCGGGAAGGGATACTCGTAGTTCGTATTCTCCGGGAGATCTGGGCACAAAAGAGTAAGAGGTATTTTCACCTGTAACGGTAACAATATTACTGTTTAGTAGTTTATCTTCTTTCTGTGACTGATAACTGAAATAACTGCCGCTCTTGGAAAGCACCGTTCTGTATTCGTGCTTTACTACTTTTACTTCCAGCTTCGATCCATTGGCGACAGCCTCGTTTTTATTCACGGCTATCAATGCAAATTTAATGGCCTGGTTCAGCGGAAAATAATCGTACCCATCGTAACCGATGCCTGCAAAAATGTCCTGGGTATATATGTCCGCATTGGCACTCTTGCTTACGGGCCTGCCTGTTTCGTCGAACACGGTGGCATAAAAGGTGGCTTGCAGAATGCCTAAGTTCCTGTAGGTATCGGGCACCTGGTATTCTTCGGTCGCATTGCCGGATGCATCGGTCTTTCCTTCCTTTACGATCTTATCATAAAAACTGCTCTGGTTGGCGAGACCGAAATTGTAGTTATCAAACTTCTTGGGGCTGAAATACTTTTGCTTCAATTGGATCTCGGCTTCGTAGTTACGGTTAGAAGCGGGCGGCCCGAAGAAGTTGACGGCGTTTATTTTAAGTTGGGTAGTGCTTCCGGGAGTAAGAAAGGGTTTATCCAGTGTAGCGCTTACCTTGATTCGATCCGGCACAAATTCTTCGATCATAAATGACTTTGCCGATAGCAGCACATCGTTCGATGTATATACTTCCAGCAGGTAAGATCCGGTGATGCCGGAGGAAGCAATATCAACGCTCCCTTCTAGCGAACCCTGCTCGTTCAGCGATTTCCTGAATGTTTTAAACTCCTTTCCATTAGGAAGCAGGAATTTTAGTTTCACGGGCATATCGCCTGGCGATTTCCAGGCGCGGTCTCTTATGATAACGGAGAAATTAACCCGTTCTCCCGGCCGGTAGATATCCCGTTCTGCATAAATGAAAGCATCGAGCCCTGTCTTGTTACTCCTACTGCCTCCCACTTCAAAACGCGATGTATTTACACGGGTCGTATGGAAGGGAAGGTAGTTGAAGTCGCTGGCAGTTTTTGCAATGATCATAGCTGGTCGAAAGCCGGCAAATTCTTTTCGGGCATAAGCTATCTCGGCAACGCCTTCTGCATTGGTAGCTCCGGTGCCCAGCACTTGGTTGTTTTCTCCATAAGCTACCAGGTTCACGCCTTCGGAAGGAGCAGCCGTTTTAATGGAGTTGGCAAATACAACAAGCTTGTCCTTGCCTTCTTTTGCTATCAATCCCAGATCTGATAAAGATATAAACCG
The DNA here is from genome assembly GCA_014380425.1 of Chitinophagaceae bacterium. Lineage (GTDB taxonomy): Bacteria > Bacteroidota > Bacteroidia > Chitinophagales > Chitinophagaceae > JADCRZ01. The sequence goes on from JACMJX010000412.1 coordinate 1,807, forward strand.
GCTATAGCGCACCCAGTAATCGTCGGTTGACCGGATCATAATATGGTAGATGCCTTTGAATTCAGGCAGGCGATCTGCAATGTTGAAATTCAGGAGCTTGCTTCCGCCATATTTGGGCAGGGAGCGGGTATCGATCTCCTGCTCATATACTATATCACCCAGGGCGAGATCGCTGCCGCCATAGTCGTATTCATCGTACTCGTTTCCATTACCAGATGCTTTTGGAGTATAGCCATACCGGTGCGCTGCGAGCAGATTGTTCTCATAGATCTTGGATACCACTACCATCATTTTAGCAACATTAGTGATCCTGATTTCTATATTCTTATTACCCTCACCGGAAAGATATACCCCTTTGCTGTTACCGAACTTGATAGAAGGTTCCAGCTTTCCGAAGGCTATCGAGGCGGTGTGATCTTCTTTCAATACACCGTTTATTTTGCCTCTTAACCCTTTAATGGCAGTAAGCGTATAGGTTTGCTCGGTATCGAAACCATCGCTGCTGATGATGAATCCATCATCGGTATATTCGGTAGTGAATTTAACGGAGGGATCTATTTTTATGAATGAAGAAATACTGGCATCGATTACCTGCTGGCTGGTTTTAACCCTTACAATTCCTGTAGTGCCATCATGCTCTGTTTCTACATCGTTGATGGTTAAAACAAAAGGGGAAGATATCGCTGATTTGAATTCCACAGGTTCTGGACTGCCATTAACACCGCCCTTTGGAAGAAGGCCTTTGTCGAGTATAATCTTTACTTCATACTCCTTATCCTCTGCTTTTACGTTCAGCATTCTTATGGAGATAACGCGATCGGTAGATAAGGTTTGCATGCTGAAGTTAGACCGCTTGCCATCGATTTCCACGGCCAGTTTGTCCTTCAGGTCTGCTGGGTCCACGGGATAGTTAAAGTACAGATCGATCTGGGGCACAGCGAGCTTGCTGGCTTCATCCTGAAGTACCCATAACACATTCGTGTTTTCGAGTTGGAGAGCCGCAGTACTGAAGCTCAGATTATCTGCATCCTCTATTTTATTGAAAGCAGAATAAGTAAGAATAGCATTATTTAAACTTGCCTTGAAAGAAGTGGCTGGCGAAAGGGGTGCCGATGGAGAAAATACCAGTTCGTCCGGATGTTCCCAGCGAAACTTGCCGGCGATCTTCGGCTCGAAGCTAACGAACTCCGTAGAGTCCCATTTATTAAGCAGGGAGTCATTTACCAGTGCCTTATTGAAGCGAAAAGTAAGATTTCCCAATTGCGGCACTTCGTCTCTGGCATTGGTATAATCCAACACCACCGCATTGCGGTTGCAGGATGATACTATAATAAGTGCAAGAACGAAAAGCAATGACTTACGGAGAACGGAAAAACGGGTCAGCAAACGGATCCAGGGTGTTATTGTCATACGAGTTGATGGAATAGATGGTCAATGTACAAAGAAATTCTTAGAGATTTATATACTTCACCCTGATCCAGATATCCCTGTTCCTTCCCTTATCATCCGTACATGATATTTTTACCGGCCCTTCTGCCGGAACAAAGAACTGCTTGGCCCTTGCCCCAGACGATTTAAAGAATTGATCATTGATATACCAGTACACCCTTCTTACATCATTGCCGGTGTTGCAGGTAAGCTGCAGGGGTTCGGGATCTTTCCTGTTGATGAAATATTCTGCACCTGCTGCCGGAAAAGTGATCACGGGCTTTCCATCCCTGAATATCTTCTCGCAGGCCGGGTTGTGAAAGGGTATCTGCTCATACGCAATTCCCTTTTCCTCGTAATAAAGCTGCATTTCGGGTGGAATGATTTTGTACATCTTCTTGCGATAGCCGCTTTCGGGCATGCAGGTTTTACAGTACGAAAGCTGGCCATCTGCGGAAAGTACCACCTCCTGCATGTTATTGCATTTACCAGACGACGAAACAAGCGGGATAAAGTAATCCATCGCGATATTGGTACAGGATTCTTCCGGCACCAAGCCCGTTTCGGAACATACCATCCGCATATCGGAGTCTTTCGGCTGCTGGAACCATTCTTCATCGCTGTCGTAATCGATGGTATTGAATATCCTGAACAGAAGCGGCGTTGCTATATTCGCTCCGCTAAGTTCGGGTACCCCTTCGGCGGAGAAATTGCCGGCCCACACCCCCACCGTATAACGTTTATTATACCCGATGCTCCAGGCATCTCTCCTGCCATAAGAGGTTCCGGTTTTCCAGGCTATCTTCGGCATCTTCTCTGTACTCTGCCAGTTCAACGGAAAATCAGGTCGGTTCACCTTGGAAAGTATATCATTGATCATGAATGCCGCCGCAGGGCTAACGATACGGGTTCTTTTACGGGTTGAGTCGCCCCGGATAAAGGATGGTTGAGTAAATACGCCCTCGTGTGCAAACAGCGCGTACAAGCCCGTCAGTTCTTCCAGCGAAGCACCACAACCTCCTAATATCATGGAAAGCCCTAGTTTGCGTTGATCGCGTTTCACCTGCCTAAACCCGCAGGCTGCAAGTTTTTGTACGAACTTGTCTTTTCCAAAAGCCCGAAGGCCTTTTACGGCGGGTATGTTAAGGGAGTGCTCTAGTGCATACTCCATAGTAACATACCCATTGAACTGTTTGTCGTAATTCTCGGGGGCATACCCGTTGTAATTGATCGCAGCGTCGGTGACGATCCTTTTGGGGGTCATTAGCCCTTCATCAATACACAGTGCATACAGCAAAGGCTTTAAAGTACTTCCTGGCTGACGTACCGCTCTCGCGCCATTTACCTGCCCGGCATCGATCGTGTTTTTGAAGTTGGAAGAGCCGATATAGGTAATAATCTGTTGCGTGCTGTTATCTATTACTATCACTGCCGCGTTGCGGATATTCTTCAAAGCAAGCGCCTGGCTGTAATCGCTCACCAGTTTCTCCACCTTTAGCTGGATATTCATCTGCAGATGCGTCCGGATAATGGCTCCACCACCGGCCCTTACGCGGTTGCAGAGATGCGGGGCCATAACCGGGGCAGCGGTTCGTGTTGCAGTAAACGGCTCCTCTAAGGCATCGCTGATTTCTTTTTCTGTAAACACTGCATCGCTGGCGAACTTCCTCAACCACTTGTTTCTTTCTGCCACTATCAGCGTATTGTTCTTTCCGGGAACAAGTGATGATGGCCTGTTGGGGATAATGGAAAGTGCCACAATTTCCGCGAGTGACAAATGATCTGGGGACTTCTTCAAATAAAGAACGGCCGCCGATTTAACGCCTTCGATATTGCCGCCGTATGGCACCAGGTTCAGATACAGTTGAAGGATCTCGTCTTTCGAGTACCGCAGCTCGAGCTGCAGCGCGCGGAACATTTCTACCATCTTATTCGGGTAACTGCGTTTCTTCGGTTCCAGTATCCGGGCCACCTGCATGGTAATAGTGGAAGCCCCGGATGTGCGCTTCATGCGAAAGACGTTTTTAACCAGGGAACGCACCATGGCCAGCGGGTTGATGCCGGGATGGTAATAGAAGTACTTATCTTCTTTCTCTACGATCGTTTTACGTAGTAACGGAGAAATCTCTTCCAGCTCCGTCTTCATGCGCCATTTCTCATCTGGGGTAAGGTATGCGTGAATAACTTCTCCCTTTGCGTCGGTGATAATGGTAGAATACGCTATCGGGGGAGGAAAGGGGAAAATAAGATCGAGAAGAAAGAACACCAAAGGTGCCGCCACTAACACGATCAACCATTTTTTAACTGCCGGGCGGAAATGGACCATGCAGTAAAGATAAAATAATCTCGTTTGCAGTCAACCGGCTAGGGCGGCCCTTCCTCAAAGTTTTCCTAACTTCGCCCCCACAATGGAAAAAATTCTTATACTTGATTTTGGTTCCCAATATACGCAGTTGATAGCAAGGGCAGTTCGGGAAGCGAATGTTTTCTGCGAGATCATACCCTTTCAGAAATCGTTCGAGTTCGAGCCCGGGCTGAAAGGGATTATCATGTCGGGTTCCCCTTTTTCCGTGAACGAGCCCGGAGCGCCAACGGTGGATATTCAACAGTTTGTACAGAAAGTACCAGTGCTGGGTGTATGTTACGGTGCACAGCTTACCGCAAAAATTTATGGGGGCCGGGTAGAGAAAAGTGAAAAAAGAGAATTTGGCCGTGCGCTCCTGCAAATCAATCCTTCTGAGGATCTGCTGATGGAAAACATTCAAACGCCCTCTCAGGTGTGGATGAGCCATAGCGACACTATTAAAGAATTACCAGACGGCTTTCATTTGCTGGCCACTACGGACAATATACCGGTGGCGGCTTTTAAAAGCACCGCTACTGATACGCATCCACTTTATGGCATCCAGTTTCACCCGGAAGTGTACCACTCGGTAGAAGGAAAAAAAGTATTGAGAAATTTCCTGGTAAATATCTGCGGTTGCCGCCAGGAATGGACAGCGGCTCATTTCATTACCGATACTATCGCCGGGCTAAAGCAAAAGATAGGCGATCGAAAAGTAATCATGGCCTTGAGCGGCGGAGTCGACTCTACCGTTGCAGCCACTCTTATCCATCGTGCTATCGGTACCAACCTATATGGCATCTTTGTAGATAACGGGGTACTCCGGAAAAACGAGTTCGAGCAGGTGCTGGAGACTTACAACAATATCGGACGGAACGTGATGGGTGTGGATGCAAAAGAACTATTTTACGAAGGGCTTGCCGGCAAATCAGATCCCGAAGAAAAGCGGAAAGCGATCGGTAAACTGTTTATCGACGTATTCCAGGAGGAAGCTGCTAAAATCGAAGGCATCGGTTTGCTCGGGCAAGGCACCATTTATCCTGATGTGATAGAAAGTGTTTCCGTTCACGGGCCCTCGGTAACTATAAAATCACATCACAATGTGGGGGGATTACCTGCAACGATGAAGATGGAGCTTGTCGAGCCCCTTCGGGCGCTGTTTAAAGATGAAGTGCGGCGCGTAGGTGCGGAACTGGGCGTCCCTGCCGATATGCTTGCCCGTCACCCATTTCCCGGGCCGGGCCTTGCCATTCGTATTCTGGGAGAAGTGACGCCGGAAAAAGTGGCTTTGCTGCAACAGGCAGACCATCTTTACGTAAAAGCACTAAAAGATCATAACCTGTACGCAACTATCTGGCAGGCCGGGGCCATCTTACTGCCTGTAAAAAGCGTGGGCGTAATGGGTGACGAAAGAACCTATGAGTTCACGGTAGCCTTAAGAGCCGTAACTTCCGTAGATGGGATGACCGCCGACTGGGCTCATCTGCCCTACGAATTCCTGGCTGGTATTTCAAGTGAGATCATCAACAATGTGCGGGGCATAAACCGCGTTGTTTATGATATCAGCAGTAAACCACCCGCCACTATCGAATGGGAATAATATCAAAGGATAACAGTATTTGCATGATGAAAAAAATTACAGCCGCTCTTTGTCTTTTCGTTTCGGCGGCCTCCTATGCCCAACCGGGGGATATGGTGAAGCGCCATAAAATCGCGCTTTTTGTACCACTATACCTCGACTCCGCCTTTTCTGCCACCATGGAATACAACTACGGCAAACTGTTTCCCAGGTTCCTGAACCCGGGCCTCGAATTCTATGAAGGCGCGCAGCTTGCGCTGGATTCCCTTGAAAAAGCGGGCATTCCCCTGGAAATTCATGTGCACGACACCCGTTCGGGTAAAAGCGTTGCTGAAATAACATCCGACACCTCTTTTCAGGGCACGGAGCTAATTATCGCACATTTAGCCAATTACAATGAAGTAGTTTTCTTTGCAGGCATTGCAGCCTCGAAGGGCATACCATTCATCAACGCCAACCTGCCCAATGATGGAAACATAAGCGGCAATCCTCACATGGTCATTTTAAATTCTACACTGCGCGCGCATTGCCAGGGTATCTATCGCTTTCTCCAGAAAAATTATGCAACGGCAAGAATCGTCGCTTTTCAACAACCAGGGGCACAGGAAACTACGCTGAGAACCTATTTTAATGATATCGCGAAAAGCACCTCCACCATTCCCCTGAAATTTAAATTCATCAACCTCGAAAATAACTTCACTGCACAACAACTGATCCCTCACCTGGATTCCACCGAGCTAACGATCTGCGTAGGAGCCAGCCTCGACGAGGGGTTTGCACGCAATCTCTCACAGCAACTGGCTTATCTCAACAAACAATACCACTCCCGTGTGATAGGAATGCCTACATGGGATGCTATCCCTTTTGAAAAGAAGGAGTATGCCGGCCTGGAAATAGTGTACAGCACACCGTTTCATCTTGCTAAAACAGATACCATCAGCAGGCGCATCACCAATTATTTCAATAACGTGCTCTATTCCCGCCCCAGCGATATGGTGTTCCGGGGATATGAATGCATCTTCCGTTTCGGCAAATTGCTTGCTGAGCGAGGGACTGACCTTGATTCTTCTCTCGGAGAAAAGAAATATAAAGTATTCACCGATTTCGATATTCAGCCCGTATTTCTCAACGGGGCCAGCCAGGGCATCGATTACTTTGAGAACAAAAAGCTTTACTTCGTAAAGAAGGTAAATGGGGAAGTAAAGGGCGTTTACTGATCGCAACATTGGCACGGCTTTTCATGTTATCACGATATGCCTCTTATTGAATTTACAGATAAAGGTCTTTTTTGCAGAACAGGTGACTTTTACATCGATCCATGGCGCCCGGTCAACAGGGCCATCATCACCCACGCGCACAGCGACCATGCGCGCTGGGGAAGCAAGTATTATCTTTGCCATACAGATACCCGGCCCATTCTTCAGTTGAGGCTCGGCAACAATCTCTATCAAACCCTGGGTTGGAACGAGCCTGTAGATATGAACGGCGTTAAAGTATCGCTGCACCCTGCAGGTCATATTATCGGCTCTTCTCAGATTCGGGTGGAACATAAAGGAGAAGTATGGGTAGTGAGCGGTGATTACAAAACAGAAAATGACGGTATCAGCGGAGCTTTCGAAGCGGTAAAATGCCACACTTTCATCACTGAATCCACTTTCGGCCTTCCCATTTACAACTGGAAACCGCAGCCGGAGATCTTTGCCGATATACAGCGCTGGATAAGAGACAATCAACAAAAGGAAAAAACATCCGTACTCATTGCCTATTCACTAGGCAAGGCGCAAAGGGTGCTGCAGGCCGTAAAGGAAGTAACGGATAACATCTATGCCCATGGGGCCATCTGGAATACGCAAGAAGCATTGCTGCAGGCAGGAATAATGCCTGCCACCGTGCCCGTGGCGAAAAGAGTAGTTCCGGAACTAGCCAAAGAAGCCTACCGCCAGGCAGTGATTATAGCGCCGCCCTCTGCCGACGGCACTCCCTGGATGCGACGATTTGCGCCCTATAGTGTAGGCGTATGCAGCGGCTGGATGCAGGTGCGCGGTAACCAGCGTAGAAGGAACGCGGATGCTGGATTTGTATTGAGTGACCATGCTGACTGGAAGGGGCTGCTGACAGCAGTAAAAGCTACCGGCGCGGAAAAAGTATTCGTCACACATGGATTTCAGGCGGCTTTTAGCCGCTATCTGAATGAAGCGGGTATCGAAGCGGGGGAAGTAAAAACGGAATACGGAAGCGACGAAGATGAAGTTGCTGAAGAAACGGCAGTGAACGAAACAACTGAGGAGGCGGGAAATGCACAATAGCGACACCAACACCGGGCTCCCGGCTACTGCTGCCGGGAAAGGCGGCATTCGCCTTTTTGCCGACCTCGTGTACGAGCTGGGCACCTACACCAAAACAAACGATAAATTAGATGCATTGGTGAACTACTTTGTCAATGCAAATGCCCGCGACAAAGTATGGATGATAGCACTCTTTAGCGGCAGAAGACCCCGGCGTACGATAAGTGGAAGCAAATTGCAGGAATGGTGCGCAGAGCTGATCGGCTTGCCGCTATGGCTTTTCGAAGAGAGTTACCATACCGTGGGAGATCTCTCTGAAACCATCGCATTGCTGATCCCGGATGAAATGACCGTACCGCACCAGGAGCAACGTTCGCTATCCTGGTACATCGAAAAATTCCTGGAACTTGAAAAGTCAGACGATGTGTTTAAAAAGGAGTTCATCATTAAATCATGGCTGGAACTGGATAGCAAAGAACGCTTTGTTTTCAACAAGCTACTGTCAAGTACCTTCCGGGTAGGTGTGTCGCAAAGCATGATGGTGAAAGCATTGGCGAGAACCGTTCAGCTCGAAACGAATATCATAGCGCACCGCATCAGTGGCAACTGGGATCCTTCTTCCACTACTTTCGAGGAGTTGTTAAGTGAGGAAGCGGCACTTACCGATAAATCGAAGCCCTACCCGTTTTATCTCGCTTATGCTCTGGAGCAGGAGCCGGACTTGCTGGGTGCCCCTGAAGAATGGCAGGCAGAATGGAAA
>JACMJX010000413.1 GCA_014380425.1 Chitinophagaceae bacterium
AGGTGCCTGGCTTCAATCATACTGTTTGAAGCCTATTCTGTTGCGGGGAGGTAGGGGGGAACGCTGTTTCTCCAGCAGCTCTTTTAACACCATAAAAATATTTTCAATGTCCTTGCTATTGCCTTTTACCTCTTTTTCCAGTTTAGATAATTGTAATAATATTTCTTTATGGGTAAGCGCATATTCTCTCAATTTAGTAAACACTCTTATAATTCTGATATTCACTTCAATAGCAACATCACTATTTAAGATACTGGACAACATAGCTATGCCCTGTTCAGTAAAAGCGCTTGGTAATTTTCTTCTTCCCCCCCAACTTGATGTCGCATTTTGCGACATCAAGTTTTCCCATTCCTTTGCACTTAGCGCAAACATAAAGTCTTTGGGGAATCGGTTTATATTACGTTTCACCTGCTCATTTAAACGCCTCGTTTCTACCTTGTACATTTCTGCCAGATCCTCATCCAGCATTACTTTCTGACCACGTACAACATAGATACGGCTTAATATCTTTTGTTCAACTACTAATGCCTCTAATTCCTTCTTTGCCATTACCGTTGTTTGATTTCGTAAATATAACTACTTATCAAAAGCAGTCTATGTGCAAAGACTGGTATTTATTCATCACTACTTGTAAGAGGGCAGCACTATACTGTTTGATGTTGAGGGAGAGCTGACTAGAGTCCAAGAAAAATTATCATATATATCATCTTATTTTAACGGGATAAAAAGTATTTCCCGCGGGGGAGGGAAGATCGGTAGTAAGTATTCTTCCACCTTCCCATACTGGGTTTATTACATATACTTTTCCAGGCTCTGGTGCCTCCTTTATCCCGCTTTTATCGATCGCATCGTTATTGAACAAGATGTTCATTTTGCCCGGCACTTTATGTTGATTGGGCGCCCCGCGCATGAAGCAGTGCCAGCTATGCCAGTTGGGTATGCGGATCGTGTTGGATTCAATTAGATTATAGCCGTCATCATCATTGTGAAAGTTGATATCCACTTCCAGGTAATTTTTAATCACCACATTATATTTACTATTATTCTGGATGGCAAAATGCCTGATCCTCCGGATTCTTTCATTATATACCAGCACATGATGCGAATGGATGATATTATAATATCCCATACCCCCGTCATTCTTGTTATAGCTTCTATCTATGAAATTGCCGGAACACGACACATGTGAGGAGTTGGTAATACGGAGGGGATCGCTGCCCGCCCATAACAGGTCGCAATTACGTACCCAGCAATTGGTCGAACTGTCGATCCATATATGCTCCACGAAAAGCGTGGTGTCGCGCAATTCCTTTTCGTGGAAAACCCTCTTGTCCCATGCCGTATTCATGGAGTCCTTGTCCAGCGGCTCGAAAGAAGCGTCTGTGTATTTGATGGTGAGATTCTCTATACCCGTTCCGCGAGCATTGCGCACTAATAATGCAGTCATTCTTGGTTTGCCCGTCTTGAAATGATAACCGTGGATCTTTACGCTCAGCAGTACTTTCTGCCGGTCGGCACCCCTTAGCACCATTCCTCCCGGTATGCGGACGGTTTTGCGAAGTATATGTTCCCCGGTAGCAAGCAATACGATTCCCCTGCCTTTTTTAGCGGCCCTATCGATAGCCTGCTCCAGATCATCACCCGGCTTTACGGTGGCGATTACCTTCATTCGCCGGGTGTCTGGAACTCCCCCTTCTACCCCGGCTTTTACCCATTCGGCGATAAAAGGATAATCAGCCGCTTTGAGGACGGTATTGGCCTGTGCGGGCTGGCTAAATGCTGAAAAGCCAGGTAAAATTACCATGAATATTATAAGTACTCCTCCAATATCATTCCTTTTCATATATACATTTTAGCATCAGAAATTCTAAGAGATAATTTATAAGGCCAGTCAAAATATTTTTCTTCCATATAATACCCCGGGCGCCCACAAGTGTATTATATAAAAGGAAATAAAACAAGATTCACCTTTATGCCTTTAGACATTAAGCAGCTTGCTGATCGATACCTGAAGAACCTGTGCACGCAGGAAGAAGCGAAGCTCGTATTGGATTGGTTCCATACGACGCCTGGAATGGATTATTTGAATGCACAGCTGGGTAAAGACATTCAGTTGCTGGAAAATAACAAGCTCTTTATTTCCCCGGTAAACGTACCAAGTGCAGGAATGCTGGATCATATATTGAATAATATTACGGATAAGCCTGTTGCTGCTCCGGCGAAAATCATAGAGCCATCACTAAAAGCAGTGCCTCAGGCTGTATCGGGTTTAAAAACCTGGTACAAGATAGCTGTCGCCATAATCGGTATTGCCGCAGGCCTGTCTGTAACATACATGTGGCTTGCGGACCGTCGTATTATCCGCAGCACGCAATACGGAGAAATAGCCCGGATTATACTACCAGACAGCTCTTCGGTGACACTGAATGGAAATAGCAGTATCAGCTATGCGGCCGATTGGAATAATACCGGAACAAGGGAAGTGGAACTAAAGGGGGAGGCATTGTTTTCTGTCAAGCACACTTATAACAACCAGAAGTTTATCGTGAAGACGGCTGATACTATTCTGATTGAAGTGTTAGGGACAGAGTTCAACGTTTCGGGAAGAAAGCGCCAGACGCAGGTAGTGCTGGTTTCCGGGAAGATTAGTTTGAGCATACCAGGCAAGCACTTTAAAAATGCACCACTGATAATGGCGCCGGGAGAATCGGTAGCTATAACAGCTGACGGCGAACGCCCTTACATGCATGTTGTAGATCCTTCAGCGATTACGTCCTGGACTGACAATAAGCTGGTGTTTGAAAACACCCGTGTGCGGGAGATATTTGAGCATTTGAAAGACGTGTACGGCTATCAGATCAGTACTTCCGATAGTAAAATAATGGATCAACGCATCACTGGTTCCGTTTCCAGTAAAAGCCTGGATATGGTACTGGAAGGTCTTGAGGCGATACTGGATGTTAATTTCACCAAGCGACCGACCCGTTGATCGACTAAGGTTTTTTACAATAAATTACGCTATATGAGAAAAACGATTGCTTGTGCCGCGCTATTGGGCGCCCTAATTGTACAACAGATCTTCCCCTCCCCGCTTCTTGCACTCGAGCGGCGAACGTACGGTTATCAGGATATAAAGATAGATAACATGAAACGGTTACGTACCCTACTGAAGGAGCTGGAAGCCCGGTATAAGGTTTCCTTCATGTATAAATCTGAGATCATCAACGAAACGCTCGAAGTGCCTCCTTGCAGTAACTGCAACACCATCGAAGCCGAGTTGGGTTTCATACTGAAGCCCGCAGGATTCCGGTATGAGAAGATCAG
>JACMJX010000042.1 GCA_014380425.1 Chitinophagaceae bacterium
AGACGCTTGTTTACGATAGCAGTTTCGCGGGATGGCTTACCGCAGTGTTTGAAGTGTATGAATACAAATTTGAAGACGTTCATATCGTTCCATCAGATCAACGGCAAGATAGTCTTTTCGGGAAAACGCATCTTGTAGCTACCTGTGAACAGAAGGCGCAACGGGTATGGCAGGGTTTAAGGCAACGTGTTTCGGATAGAGCAACAACACAGCTGTACAGAGCATTTTTGTCGGAATTAAAGGGAATGGAGAATACCTTATTACAATATGTGCAATATGCTTTTAGCAGGAAGGTTTCTATGGAATACGATTACAGCCATCCCGCGGTACTTTTTGTAACTGATACCGCTCGTAAAGTGCACCGCGAAAAGCACCGGATGGAAGCTTTTGTAAGGTTTCAGCAAACCAAAGACAACTTGTATTATGCATTTATTGATCCGGACTTCAACGTGCTGCCGCTGCTACAGGATCATTTCGAGAAAAGGTATGCGGATCAACTTTGGATGATTTATGACATCAAAAGAAAACATGGATTGTATTATGATCTTTTGGAAACAAGCAGGGTAGAAGTGTTTTTTAATGAAGTTCCCGGAAGAGGGGCACGCCTCGACTCCATTAACGACGAGAAGGAGCCTCTTTACCAGCAATTATGGCAGCAATATTTTGATAGCGTTAATATAAAAGCCAGGAAGAACACTAAGCTTCATGTTCAGCATATGCCGCTTCGATACTGGAAGTTTCTTCCAGAGAAACAGTCTCGATAGGCTAGTGTTGTATCTGTTCGCTTTATCAGGAGTTTTCGGCTATCCAAACTAATGCTTCTTCTTTTATAGTAAAAAACTGAGTGACAACATTTCCTACTTTAAGATCTACGCTTTTTTCAGCAGAAAGCTTACTGAAGGTGGTGGGTGATTGTATCCAGGCAAAGAGCCTGACGCCCGCTTCATCCATCATCGGAAACCATTCTTTACCCGCCCATTCTGCAGCGTCAGACCAGCTTCCCAGAACCTCCCGGTTATCGTTTACAACTTTCGTTACGTTATGCCTTCGCACAAACTCAAGTATCATGGCACCCCCGGCCTGCACGGTTTTAAAGGTTTGATAACCCTTCCAGTTTACTTCCAGCAGCGCCGTGTTTTCCTTGAATACTATGGTAATGGAATCGGAAACAAACGCATCATCGGTAGTTACATATTGGGCGTCTGAAATATTTTCACTTACCGGTAAGCGGAAAAAGAATATCGAACCCTGCCCCGGCTCGCTTTCAATCCAGAACGTTCCTCCATGCCGCTTCAGTATTTCGGAAGAAATGTATAAGCCGAGACCTAAACCTTCATAACGCGAAGAGGTATTATCCACGCGATAAAATCTATCGAATAAATGCTCCAGATGGTTGTTCTCAATTCCTATTCCGAAGTCTTTTACTGACACCATTACATGATCCTGCTGGTGCTCCGAGCTAATAATCACCTCTTGGGCATTGGGTGAATATTTGATTGCATTGGTAAGAAAATTAGTAATAACCTGCTCCAGACGATGCCGGTCGCCCTGGATGGTTACCTGTTCATTATTCTCGATAATGATTTTATGATTAAGGGAGGATTGTTGCACGCTTTCAACAGCGTCTTTTAGCATTTCCGAAAAATCGAACGTCGAGATATTGTAGATTAACTTACCATTGCTGATTTTCGAAACATCCAAAAAGTCATTCACATGCCCCTCGAGCCTCAATAACTGCCTCATGCTGTTTCTTATGAACTTGCCGGCTGGCTCTGTCACCTCATGCCGTTCAAGTAACTGCATATATGCCCTTAAACTGGTAAGCGGTGTTTTCAACTCGTGAGATGCGATACTTATGAATTCATCTTTTTTTCGCTCGCTCTCTTTATGATCTTCTATATCCGTATTGGTACCAAGCCATTTGATAATGCTACCGTTCTTAAATACCGGAATCGCCCTGCTTAGATGCCACTTGTATTTCTGATCCCGGCCCAGCAAGCGAAACTCTATTTCGTAGCTTCTTCCTGATTCCAGGCATTCCGACCAGGTTTTCAGGCAACCTGGAAGATCTGCAGGGTGAATAAACGCCTGCCAACCTGATCCTATGATTTCAGCAGAACTTTTGCCGAAATAGGAACTGGTACGCCTGTTGATGTAAGTTATTGCACCGGCAGGGTCGGAAGTCCAGATTTGCTGGGGTATGATGTCCGCCATGTTGAAAAAGTCGCTTTCGGTCTCGAACTGCTCTTCATTACTTATTATTGATTGGTCTAGATGGGCAGCCGCCGAAGCTTTAGCAAATGACAGCAAAATAGCCGTTACAGTACCGTCTTTTTCTTGCAAAGGCAACCCGCAAGGCTTGCGATAGGGGTCTGCAACTTCATGTTGATCCAGGGATACGGAAATGTATTTTCGGATAGGCAATTCCTGCTGCCGGGCGTTTTCAATTACCGCTGTCAAGGCTGCTCGTTCTACGTGTTCATCATCTGAATTAATATGGAGAAAAACAGCAGACATTGCGGAAAAGAACGGCTGACCAATCAATAGTTCTTTCCCAACATCCGATAATTGAAAAAAGGCATCATTAACATCCATTATTGTAAAAGAAGGCATGTCGATCCCAAGAACTAACATTGGAGTAGGGTGGAAACGGAAAAACTGGTCAAAATGCATCGGTATAGCTTTCTAAATGCTCATAAATATAAAGAATTTGCAGTATAGCATCATTGAACAATTCACTTGAAATGGGTGCTTCACCTGGCATTACTTCCTGAACATGCTAAAGCCAACAACAAGCCCAACAATACCTGCTACTAAGATGCCGGCTTTGCGAGCCGTCAGTATTTGCCTTGGCGACTTACGCCATCCGCCTTCAACACTTGTTCCATAATAAACCGGATGAATACTATTACCGCTCGTTATTTCTGAGGGTTCAGCATTTTTTAAATAGCTCCTTACGATGGAAGCAGTGATATTTCTACTGAGAAGGGGAAACCATCTATAGGAGAGGCCCAGAAACCCAGCTGCTGCTCCCACGGTTGTACTTGACCTGGGGTTTTCAATCAGGGACTTAACAGCACTTGCCACTTTTTGCGGATGGTACACCGGAGGAGCGGGCATGATAGCCTTTCCTGTGTAATTGGCTGCGTGCTGAATACCTGGCGTATCGAGAAAACCAGGGAACAAATCGCAAACATGAATGTTCCGATAATTATTCAATTCGCCCTTTAATGCCTCGGAGAAGCCGCGTATGCCGAACTTGCTAGCTGTATATGCGGCGCCGTAGGGAACAGCAAACCATCCACCCACGGAGATATTATTGATTAAGGTACCATATCCCTGCTTCTTGAAATAAGGAATTACTGCCTGAGCACCTAATATATAGCCTATCAGGTTAGTTTTAATTATTTCCTCATTCACATTTGCCGGAATCTCGTCTAGAGCCCCGGCTGCGAGTACTCCTGCATTATTAATCCAGACATCTATTTTTCCGCCAAATATGAATGACTTTTCAGCAAGTAACTTAATGCTATCGGCAGAACGCACATCGGTAACTACGGCAATAGCATTACCCCCTAACTCATTACATTCAGCGGCAACTTCCTCAAGAGCTTCCGATCTTCTGGCAGCAAGCACCAGGTTCGCTCCCGATTGTGCAAGTTCTATAGCCATTGCCCGGCCCACGCCACTTGACGCCCCCGTTATAACCACCGTTTTCTCACTAAGGTATCCATGCCTGTTATTCATACGCTTTTCCTTAGGAGTTGCAATAAATGAGCCATCATCGCAACTATTCGCGCCCGCCATTAGCTGTCTTGCACCGTCAGCTAGCCTTGACTATCATTCTCTGTGCCCTGCATTATTTCAAGAGCAAATTCCAGATCCTTTTCTTTAATCATCAACTTAATGCCTCCTATGGAATTAGAGATAATAGGATCGATAGTTACAGAGTGTTCGTCTTTTAACCAACAAATTATACCCGCACCTTCCAGTCTTCCCTTTAGCATATGGGCGCCTATGTAATTATCAAAAGACTTTAAAACAATAAAATTCATAAAGAAGTAAGCTGTTTAAATATCAATTTAGCTTATTTCGGATCATCCCGATTAATTTTATTTGGTAATGAATGAGGAGATCCATTATTCTGTAGTAAAGATGAAAAATGTGATCAACAGAAAACCGAGATCGACCATGGGAGTGAAATCTACGCGAGTGGAATGACGCTTTCGTTTTGAATTATCTTTCGGCGTTGTACTGATTTCTGCCATAGAGGTTGTTTCATCCTTAGATGATCAACCCGGGAAGTTTCCATAAGTTCCTAAATAGTATCTAAGCGGCCTGGGAACAGCCATTCAATCACTAAGTACCTAATAAGGTGTCTCGGCTTCCGAATCCGGTTTTTGTACGTGCTCTTCTATTTCTCCTTCTGAAGCTGTAAATGCACCACCTGAACCTATATGTTGTATTTCTATCTTTGCAGGAAATTCCTCCTGCTTTTCTTCCTGGTCTTTGTCCTTTATAGGAACAGAAGAAGCCTTCTTACCCGGTAAATCTTCTTTATTCATTGGTTTTAATTTATCACAGTAAGTTAAGAATTATTTGAAAGCACCGCGCACAAGATCGTGGTAGCGGCGCTTTATTTATGCTTAAAGTTCTGTCTGCCCCTTAGTAATTCTACGACATTGCGTTGGAATTACCGCAACAGGTAATCGGGCAGTTTTGCTCTTGTTCAAGTATCACCCCGATTGTACATTTGTATTGTCAGTTGATCGAAAAGGTTTAAAGATCCAATGTCGTCCAAATCCAATAATATCCAAAGACCGCCAATATCCAGAAAAATCATCGAGGCCTTTTCAACCAACAACGAAAGTATCCAATATCCAACTATCCAATTTCCGGCAAAAGCTACTTAGCTGAACGAGCCCGAAGAGTTTAAAATTTTAGTGAAAGCTTTCTCTTAAAAGAGGAGGCTTTTTGCTTTAATCCCCATTTAAGCCCCCAATCATTTACCGAACCTCGATGATAAATATTAAGATAGGTAGTAGTTGTTTTAACAGGTAATTTTGCAGGAACTATCAATCGATCTCATTAATCATCAACCCTTTGTCATGTTAAAAGTAAATGCCTTTCAGATAGCCGATAGTATCGATCTCCGGCTTTTTAAACCGGCTTTTACTGCAGAGATCTATTATGCAGACACCGATGAGCTTTTTTACCATATCGATACGGAAAAGCTGATTTACGTGTTCAAGTATGGAATCGTTTGTTTTCTTAACAATGACGAAATAGAAATGTCTGGCTTCCTGCAGCTGATCACTCCCTTTTGTAAGAATGTCTTTTCACACCGCCTGAGTGAAGAGTTCGAGATCGAAACCCATGCGAGCCGTAATCATTTTGGTTACAACAAAATAGAACTATTGGATGCAGACATCGAGGCCTTGCGGCTTGTTATGCTCAATGTGTCTCAGTCAGTAGCCCTCGATCATTATTCCCAGCAAACGAACCGACTGCTGGAGGAAACCAATTTCCACACACAAGTGCTTGAAAAGAAGGGAAAGCTTGATCTTAGAGGCGTACATCTCAAAAAATACATAGGAAGAACACTGAATCTTAAAAATAAGATTGCCGAGAACCTTTATATCTTCGACTCACCGGATGAGACCTGGGAAGATGAGAATCTGGGCAGGTTAGATATCGGATTAAAAAAAACCTTCGATCTTCAAACGCGTTTTAGAACCATCCAGGAAGGCTTGCACATTGTGAAAGAGAATCTCGACCTGTTTAAAGACCTGTTGCAATACAGGAACAGTACGCTGCTGGAATGGGTCATAATTGTTCTGATATTTCTAGAAGTTCTTAATCTTTTCTTTGATAAGTTATTCCGTTAAAGGCATAAAAAAAGCCTTGCTGTAGAAGCAAGGCTTATATTCGATAGAGTTGAACTAGATCTTTTCAGATAAGGTTTTACCTGCTTTAAACTTGGCAACTTTCTTTGCTTTGATTTTTATTGTTGCTCCTGTTTGCGGATTGCGACCTACCCGTGCAGCGCGCTTAGAAACGGAAAAAGTGCCAAAGCCCACAAGTGTAACCGTATCGCCTTTTTTGAGCGTTTTTGTAACGGCGTCAGTGAATGAATCGATGGCGAGGCCAGCTTGTTTCCTGGAAATTTCAGCGTCTGTAGAAATCTTTTCGATCAGTTCTGCTTTGTTCATGAGTACTTGTATTTTGAGTTATTAATAAGTAGTTGGTTTATAATACAAATCAGTAGGTCGGGTCTTCCACGCGTACATGAATTTCTTCTTCAGAGTGGGCTCTGAAAGAAATATGTGGATGCGATATGGCATTTATTTCAGCGGCTCTTATTTCAAACTCTTTTCCTGATGTTATTTCGTGCTCGCGCACGGTTCCATCCGCACTGAATACCTTTACCGAAAAACCAGGCTTGGAGAAGCGAATCTGTATATTCTTACCGTATTCTATCTTCTTTGGAGAAGACCATTCTTGGCTAATAAGCATAATACAATCAGTTATTAACCGCCAATATAGGAATAATTGGGATAGCGGTACAAGAGATTTTTGTTCAAGTTGGTAACCTGTGGATAACTTGATTGTTGAAGCCCACCGGGAGCGCTTCTCAGTGAAAGATGTAAGCCGGCTGCTTTACTTGAAACTCCTTTTCATGACGGTGTGTAGTGTTGCACCGTTCCAGGTGCCCGGTACAATAATCCGGCGGATGGTATACAAAGGCTCGGTAGTGTCTCTGGAGGTAGAAAGCTGAAAAGCACCCTTGAATCCAAGTTCGCGAAGCTTTGGTAAAGCATCTTTATTCCACAATCCAAAAGGATACGCAAAATACTTTACCGGTTTTCCTATAAGGCTTTCCAGCACCTTCGTAGGTTTCTCCACCTGGGTACTCCAGTCTTTTTCTTCATACTTCTTTACATTTTCATGGTTCCAGGTGTGTGTACCTATAATATGCCCGCTGTCGGATAGCTCCTTCACCTGTTCTCTGCTCATATAATGAGGCCGGCCCATCGATACTGTCATAATGAAGAAAACCCCTTTAAACCCGTATTTCTCCATCTCTGGTTTTGCGATACTGTATTGTTCAAAATCCGTATCATCATAGGTAAGCATGATGGGTTTAGCAGGCAGGGCAGCGCTCTTAGTAAGATAATTGTGTAATTGATCGGGAGTAATGGCATGATAGCCACTGTCCGCAAGCATTTTCATCTGCTCCCTGAAAGCTGCGACGGGCACGATGTAATCGCGTGAGGTTTTGGAGTCACTTGGCCGCCAGTCACGAATTTGATGATAGCAAAGAACAGGAACTTGCTGTTTGTTAAGAATTGTAGCGGCGTCAACAGTTACGAAGCTGCTTGCAGTATCTGCAACGGCAGCAGCTGAACTTATATTTGCCGGCTTTTCCGTGGCGGCTTTTACTCCGCCCGACAACTCGCAGCTTGAATTAAAACAAAGGATCGAAAGCGCTATAGCAACGAAGCAAACACCCGCAGGTTGTTGGTTTTTCAGTATTTTCATCTGATATCAGAAAGGGTTTTAAAGTAGTTGGTCGGAAGATTAAACGATCACCAAACACTTTTGTTGTGAAGTGCTCCGACTACTGTAAATTGGTATAAAATTAGCTAACGCAACAATAAATAGTGGGTATGAAAGGATCGTATGTTTCAGTAGTTTTTTGCCTCTTCGTTCTGGCTGTTACGCTTTCTTTCTGTTCTGAAAGCAAACCCGCAGTTAAAAGCAGGCCCAGCCCAGCGAGGGCTGAAGTTACGGCTAATGTCGCGCCTGCAATCGAGGAAGCAATACTGAATCTGATTAATAAACATCGTAAGAAAAAGGGGCTGGCGCCTTTGGAGTCTAATTTCATTATCACTTCAGAGGCAAGAAGACACACAATGGAAATGGCGACCAGGCGGGTACCTTTCGGTCATAATGGTATTGCCTACCGGTCGAAGTTTATAAGAACAAAGATTCCGGGTGTAAACGCAGTTGCCGAAAACGTAGCGTATGGTAGCCAGAGTGCGGAGGGTGTAGTTGCCGGCTGGCTCAATAGTGCCGGTCATAAAAAGAATATTGAAGGCAAGTACCGTATAACGGGTATTGGTGTAGCACGAGACGTAAAGAGCCAGCTTTATTTCACTCAGATCTTTGCTGACTAGAAGTTAGAAGGCAGTAAAAAACTTAGCGGTACAATCCTTGTCAGAAGTCTTTGTAAAGCAGCACTATGAATTTAAAGCCTTCGCCCGTACTTTCAGAAAAAGAGGTTCAAAGAGGCTTGAAGTTCGTTATATGGGATGGACTTGCAACCGAGATCATGACAACGTTCACGGGAGGCGCTTTTCTCGTGGCAATGGCCCTCTTGCTGGGAGCGAATAATCTGCAGATAGGTTTACTAGCTGCAATGCCCACATTTACCAACATCTTTCAACTGATTTCTATATGGCTGGTACGCAGGTACAATAATAGAAGAGCCATAGCTGTATATGGTGCTTTTATAGCAAGGGTGCCGCTTATCCTGGCTGGAATCATCATACTATCGCCGGCGAACGCGTCCATCGATACTTTGATCCTTTTCCTCTTTTTCTACTATTTCTTCGGATCGATTGCAGGCCCTAGTTGGAATTCCTGGATGAAAGACCTTGTTCCGGAATCTATGCTGGGCAGTTATTTTTCCCGCAGAAGCCGTATGACGCAGACAATGAACGTGATTTTAAGCATTGCACTGGCAATTCTGCTCGATTTCATAAAGCATCGATATCCGGAATATGAACTCAGTACTTATTCTATTTTGTTCATTCTTGCCGGAGTTACCGGCATCGCTGGTGCTTATATCTTAGCCAAAGCACCAGAACCACAATCCTATTTATCGAACGCCAATATTCTTGCTCTCTTCAAATTGCCGCTCCAAAGTAAAAACTTCCGGAGTTTACTCATCTTCAATTCGGCCTGGGTATTTGCTCTTAACATAGCCACTCCTTTTTTTACGGTTTTTATGATGAAAACCATGGGTTTACCGATATCCTATATTATTATCCTTGGCATTCTTGGCCAACTTTGCAGTATTTTAACCATTCGTATGTGGGGTGTTTTTGCCGATCGATACAGTAATAAAAGTATCATATCTGTAAGCGCTCCTCTTTACATACTGTGCATCGTTACCTGGTGCTTCGTTGGCATTTACAGCAGGGCATACGTTAACATTGGTTTGCTGGCGCTCATACACATGGTGAGCGGTATTTCCACTGCCGGGGTGAATCTTTCACTTACCAATATAGGTTTGAAGCTGGCTCCTAAAGAAGACGCCATCGTTTACCTGTCGGTGAAAAATATCATAACCGCTTTTTTCTCCTCTATGGGGCCATTAGTGGGGGGCTTTCTGGCAGACTTTTTCACCAACCGCAATCTTCTTATTACTGCCCAATGGACAAGCCCAGAGCTGAACAAGGCCTTCAAACTGGTATCGCTTCATGAATGGAATTTTCTTTTTCTAATCGGGGCTATTCTTGCCTTGCTTTCCCTCGACCTGCTTACCCGTGTAAAAGAAGTAGGAGAGGTGGATAAAGATATTGTCAAGCGAATAATGCGCACCAGTATAAGAAGTAACCTGAAAGAATACTTCCTGATTGGAAATATTATAAGTATTCATGAACAGCTTAAAGCCCTTATTAAAATCAGGAAAAAGCCGGAGGATTGACTGTGATCAATACGTTTGGCGGCATTTGTTCTGGATAAGTGAGAAGCTTTATCGCAGCAACTACTATTTCCGAAGGCTCTGGAAGTGGAAGCTGTTTCTTGAAGAGCAATTCATCCACATAACAGATAATTTCGTTTTTGCTTTTAAGCCCCGCATGCACTGACCAGGGCAATACTATATTGTCTACCATCCAGGGCGTATGTTGCGGATTGGTAAGGGCATACAAAACGACTACCGGGGTTTGCGTTGCGGCGGCTATATGCACGGTTGCGGTGTTCACAGAAATTATAAGGGCCGCATTCCCGATTAAAGCGATCCATTCTGCCGTAGAAAGCAAGCCTGCCAGGGAATAACACCCTGCTCCGGCGGTTTGTACGATGGCCTCGGCAAGGGGCTTCTCCTGGGCTATGCCGGTGATAAATAAAGGCAGTCCAACCTCACTGTGCAACTGCTTCGCCACTTTCGCCCATCGCTCCACGGGGTACTCCCTTTTCACCTCACTCACTCCCGGATGTAATACAATGTACTTCCCATGCTCCCCGATAGTAGCAATTGCCGCTATCTTTTTAAGCATCCCGGCAACAGTGGACTTTTGGATATCAACACGGAGACTGTTATCGGCTATGCGGGCACCGATTGAAGCAACAAGTTTAAGGTCTCTTTCCACCTGGTGACGTATCATTGAATACGGCTCTTTTTCTGCAATCCAATGTGTTAGTAAACCGTATGGATTTTCACGGCAATAAGCCACCCTCACAGGAATGCCGGCCATATAAAGAAGGGTGGCAGCCGGAAGCGGACTCTGACTATACACTGTAAATATCACCGCAGCATCAAAATCAGCAGCCCTGATCCTTTCCAACAGCTCAATACAGCTGTTGGCATCTGGCGTACCAGTCATTTTTATCCATGGAAGATCAAATACGATCGTATCGTCTACTTCAGGAAGAAAGGGTGATACGGGTGCTCCCATAGAGGAGGTGAGTAAAGTTATCCGGCAATTATGACTTTGTTTCAGCGCCCGCATGGCGGGGCAGCTCATAATCACATCTCCCATATTATCTGCCCTTACACACAATACATTAGTGTAAGTTTGGTTTGCCGGGAGCATAAGCTGTTTTATTAGAGTGTTGAAGTCCACATATTATTTGGGCTGCCGTGTAAAGATCGTTCACCATATAGTCAGGGTTACGTTTGTCATTCAATAGCCATTCGGTTTCGTTACCATTGTCGTAAAGAATACTCCTGCACCCGGCATTATGGCCGGCCTCTACATCATCAAGAATATCTCCAATCATCCATGAGCGTGAGGTATCGATATTAAATGTGTCCGCAGCGTTTAGAAACATTCCGCTACCCGGTTTACGGCAGTCGCACTGTTTCGTGTATTCAGGTATTATTCCCTCTGGATGATGAGGACAATAGTAAAAAGCGTCTATATGTACTCCCTGTTCGGCTAACATTTTTACAAGATGATCATTCGCCTTTACCAGATCCTTTTCTGCAAAATATCCTTTAGCTACTCCAGCCTGGTTGGATATTATAACCAGCAAGTAGTTTTTTGAACTCAGGAGTAGTAAGGCACTGACAGCATGAGGGTCAAGAACAATTCGTTCGACATTTACGTTATAAGGCACGTCCTTTACGAGCGTGCCATCTTTATCGAGAAAAACTGCTTTCTTCATTCTAAATGCTATAAATGTATTTGAAGGTCAGGTTAACGTCTTAATTGGACCTAATTAGTACGAATACGTAAAAATGATGCCAGCACATCATTACGGCACTTGAATGTGTTATTGTAGAAGCAGTGCACAGCTGAAGGTCAAACTCTTGCAGATAAAGTTCACAATGCCGCAGGGTTTGTTTTTATTAGACTCTCAAAATGAAACACAATTATCAAACCAACAG
>JACMJX010000414.1 GCA_014380425.1 Chitinophagaceae bacterium
AGTTGCATCAGATCCTCAAAAAACTCAATTGTTTTATAATATACCTCCGGATGAATGCCTTGCTCGAAACCTGGCTTCACCCATTCTAGAAACCAGCTACAGAAATCGTCCCATATTAATGAATAGACCGTCTTTAATGCTTCACTTAAACGGAACTGGTCCATCAAGCCGTTCACTTCTATCTTTACCTCCCAAAGCCTGCTTTGAAACCAAATCAGGGGAAAAGTGTCATACTGCATCTTTGCATCAAGTTTTCCTTCCCAACCCTTAACCAGTTTAAGTGCATTCCATATCTTATTATTGAAGTACTTACCCTGTTCAAGCGACCCTTCATCGAATAGTAGATCATTGCCTGCAGGAGAGGATATCATGATGCCGAAACGCACTGCGTCAGCGCCGTAGTTATCAATAAGATCAAGCAGATCAGGTGAATTACCCAATTGCTTGCTCATCTTTCTTCCCAGTTTATCGCGCACCATGCCTGTGAAGTAAACGTCGCTAAAAGGGATCTGCTTCTCATATTCCATACCGGCCATTACCATCCTTGCTACCCAGAAGAAGATGATATCCTGCCCGGTTACGAGTACGGAGGTGGGGTAGTAGTATCTAACTTCCTGATTGCCGGGGTTAGAAATACCATGAAACACTTCAGATGGCCATAGCCAGGAAGAAAACCAGGTATCCAATACATCGGCATCCTGCTTCAGCGCTACTGCTTCCCGTGCAAACTTTTCGTGATACTGCCTGATAGCATCTTCTTCATTCTCGGCTACTACAAAATCTCCTTTTTCATCATACCACGCCGGTATCTGCTGACCCCACCAAAGCTGCCGGCTGATGCACCAGTCTTTTACATTCTCCAGCCAGTACCGGTACGTCGCCAGAAAGCGCTCACCCGGGTGTATCCGTACCTTTCCGCTTAGCACAGCTTCCAGCGCTGGTTCACCAAGTTCATTCATCCTTACAAACCATTGAGTGGAAATTCTTGGTTCTACCACAGCGCCGCTTCTCTGACTATAACCTATTCTGGTGCTATATTCTTCTTCCCTTACCAAAAATCCTTTTTCCTGCAATTCTGCCACTATTAGCTTGCGAGCCTTGAACCTATCGATACCTACATAGAGTTGTGCTGCTTTACTCAAGGTTCCGTCTTCATTTAATGTATCTATTACAGGCAGATTATGTTTTAGTCCCAGATTGTAATCGTTGATATCATGAGCAGGGGTTACTTTCAATGCGCCGGTACCGAACGCAGGATCAACATATTCATCGAAAATTACTGGAATCTCGCGATTGATTAATGGAACAATTACTTTTTTTCCTTTTAAATGCGCGTAACGTTCATCAGAAGGGTTCACGCAAATAGCGGTATCTCCCATGATAGTTTCGGGACGCTGTGTAGCTACGACTATATAATCATCTTCCTTATCGGTCGACCGGTATTTGATATGATAAAGCGTTCCCTGGATATCTTTATGCTCAACTTCTTCGTCGCTTAATGCCGTTTTTGCTGCAGGATCCCAATTAATCATTCTGGCACCGCGGTATATCAAACCTTTATTGTAAAGATCCACGAATACCTTTATAACGGCTTTATAGTAATGGTCATCCATGGTAAATGTCACCCGATCCCAGTCTACGCTACAGCCCAATTTATCTATCTGGTGATAAATGATGCCACCATATTTTTCTTTCCATTCAAAAGCATACTTCAGAAACTCTTCCCGGCTCAGGTCGTTTTTATTGATACCCTTCTCTTTAAGCATCGCAACTACCTTTGATTCGGTGGCTATCGATGCGTGATCGCTTCCTGGCACCCAACATGCGTTGAAACCACTCATACGGGCCCTCCTTACCAGGATATCTTGCACCGTTTCATTGAGCGTATGGCCCATATGCAGCACTCCGGTTACATTAGGGGGAGGAATTACCACGGTAAAAGGCGTTCTACCGTCTGGCTTGCTATTGAAATATTTCTTATCTCTCCAATGCAGATTCCACCTTTCCTCTGTCGCCGCAGGCATATAGTTTTTACTGAGTTCCATGAAATGCTCTTCTTTTTAAGGACGGCAAAGGTACAAAAACACGTTTATTACCCCATCCATCATCTGAAAATCCCTGCATTGCCAAATTAATTAGTATTTTCGGGTTTAAAATCTTTAAAGTGTCTTACGCTATCGTAGATATCGAAACCACCGGAGGCTACGCCGGAGCAAATGGAATTACCGAGATCGCCATTATTCTGTTCGATGGCAGCAAGACAGAGGGTAAGTTCCATACGCTCATTAACCCAGGCATCCCTGTACCCAGGTATATTTCTTCGCTTACCGGCATTACGAATGAAATGCTGTATGATCAGCCATCCTTCGAGAAAGTGGCAGGTAATATTTACAATCTTCTTGAAGGACGGATTTTTGTAGCCCATAACGTAAATTTCGATTACTCATTTATAAAACATCATCTTGCGGCCTGCGGTTATTCCCTTAATTCCCGCAAACTCTGCACCGTCCGCCTGAGCAGAAAGATCTTTCCGGGGTATGCCCGCTACAACCTTGGGGCGATCTGCCGGGAACTTGAGATTCCTCTAAAAAATGCGCACCGTGCTTTTGGCGACGCGACTGCAACAGCAGAACTGTTTGAACGACTTCTCAACTCCGATAACGATGGGCACATAGCTGCAATGCTGAAAGGAAAGAACCGGGAACAATATCTTCCAATGCATGTGCCCGTAGAACAGATCGATCAGCTGCCTTCCTTGCCGGGTGTTTATTACTTTCATGATAGAAGTGGTAAAATCGTTTACGTCGGCAAAGCCGCCAATCTTCAGAAGAGAATCAAGAGTCATTTTTCAAATAATGATGTTTCCAGAAGAAAGCAGGATTTTATAAAAACGATCTGCGGCGTCACGCATAAAGTCTGCGGTACCGAACTAATGGCCCTGGTTCTGGAGAACGTAGAAATCCGTCGCTTGTGGCCGCAGTACAACCGCAGTCAGAAAAGATTCAGTTACACTTATGGCCTTTATTCTTTTACCGCACGAAACGGCTATAGAATGCTTGCTATCGAGAAGAAGAAGAACCGACTTGAGCCTGTTTATACATTCAACAACCTGCAGGATGGTTACTGCCTATTGAAAAAACTAGTGAATACATTCAGCCTTCATACAGGTCTTTGTTTTATTGATACCTCTAAAGACTGGAAAGTAGAGGAGGATCCGCATA
>JACMJX010000415.1 GCA_014380425.1 Chitinophagaceae bacterium
GAGGGATTCGAACCCTCGATAGAGTTTCCCCTATACACACTTTCCAGGCGTGCTCCTTCAGCCACTCGGACAACTCTCCTTGTAAAGGGGTGCAAAAATAATGATTGCTGATTAGTTGTCGAATATTTTTTTAGCGTTAGCTGTAGTTATCTCCACCACTTCGTCTATTTCCACCCCTTTGATTTCCGAAATCCTGCCGGCGATATTTCTTAAATAGGCACTCTCATTGCGTTTGCCGCGGAAAGGCATGGGGGCCAGGTAAGGAGCGTCCGTCTCCAGAACAAGGTGCTCCAAGCTCGTTCTTTCTATTACCTCCGCCAACCCTGAATTTTTATAAGTAACCACCCCTCCAATGCCGAGATAAAAGCCAGCTTCAATAATCTCGCCTGCATCGTTTTCATTACCAGAAAAACAGTGAAAAATGCCATTTAATCCTTTGCCCTTGTATTCGTTTATCAAATCTATCGTTTCCCGCATTGCATTGCGGGAATGAATCACTATTGGCAAGTTGTACTCCAGTGCCCAGTCTATCTGCGTTCTGAATGCCATAAATTGAGTCTCCTTAAAAGTGATGTCGTGATAGAAGTCAAGTCCTATTTCGCCAACAGCAGCAAAGGAGCGTTGTTGCAACCAAGAGTGTACCATTTCAAGTTCTTTGTTTACATTGTCACTGACAGAACAAGGGTGAAGTCCTATCATGGAAAAGCATTTTCCTTTAAATTGCTCCTCAAGAAGAAGCATATCGTTTGTAGTACTGCTGTCGATAGCAGGAAGATAAAAGCGCTCCACTCCGGCAGAAGCCGCACGCTTCATGACCTCTTGAATATCGGCTTTGAACTGCGGTAGATAAAGATGACAATGGGTGTCTATGATCATGTTGCGAAATTAAGAAACTCATGTCCTTACTTGCTGATAATCAAATTACTTTTCGTGAATTAAAAAATTATTATACCTTTAAACCAGTTTTCATAGGGTACGGATTAAAAACGGGCCAGGGTTTCTACCCCGGCCCAAACCTTTTAAAGAGGTAGACTCCCCACTTACCATGAGATTCTTTCAGCAAG
Source organism: Chitinophagaceae bacterium (assembly GCA_014380425.1). Classification (GTDB taxonomy): domain Bacteria; phylum Bacteroidota; class Bacteroidia; order Chitinophagales; family Chitinophagaceae; genus JADCRZ01. The sequence continues at coordinate 1,065 of JACMJX010000415.1, forward strand.
AGTCTGCTGCCAATTTTTCGAACACAAATCCCTCATTTGTAAGCTGTTTCAGTACTTCAGGAAGGGCAAATTTCAGCTTCTCGTTCGCTTTCTCACTGTCGTGAAAAACAATAATACTGCCACTGGCACTATTTTTCAAAACATTCTTGAGACATTGCTCCGGAGTGATGTCTGGATCGAAATCGCCACTTAATACAGTCCACATGATCACTTTATAATCGAGCTGCTTTTGCAACTGTGCCGCCTGAAACCTGGTGATGCGACCGTAAGGCGGCCTGAAGAGCCTTGAATCGATAAAGCGTGCGGCCCGTTCTATACTATTGAAATATACTCTGTCAGCAGTATGCCATCCGTTCACATGATCGTATGTATGATTACCGGCAGTATGCCCTTCCATAATCATGCGTTTATAGATTTCCGGGTGCTTTTCAACATTTTTACCAATGCAAAAGAAAGTAGCTTTAGCATTATATTTTTTTAGCTCATCGAGCACGAAGGGAGTAATGGAAGGATGTGGACCATCATCGAAGGTGAGGTAGAGTTTTTTCCCTTCCGCTGGTAATTGCCAGGTATAAGCGGGGTAAATCCATCGCTGCACTATGCCTGGTGTTTTAACAAGGTATTTCATGCACATAAATATATATCAAGATGATCAACCGGCATAAGGTTGAAGGGCATTATCATATATTTGCAGCTATGAATAATACCGTAAGAGTACGTTTTGCTCCCAGCCCCACGGGCGGCCTCCATCTTGGAGGTGTACGTACTGCTCTTTATAATTATTTGTTTGCGAAGAATCATGGGGGCAAGTTCATCTTGCGGATAGAAGACACTGACCAGACGCGATTTGTGGCTGGTGCTGAAGATTATATTCAGGAATGCCTGAAATGGTGTGGCATAGAGCCGGATGAAAGTCCAAAGCACGGTGGGGATTATGGTCCTTATCGCCAAAGCGAGCGGAAGGCTGGTTACCTTCAATATGCCGAACTACTTGTTAAAAACGGGTGGGCTTATTACGCGTTCGATACGCCGGAAGAACTGGACGAAATGAGGAACCGCTTCAGAACGGAAGAAAATCCTTCTCCCCAGTACAACTATATTCTCCGGGAGAAAATGCGCAACTCCTTAACTATGAACCAAGAGGAGGTAATGAAATTACTGGGTGAAGGCACCCCTTACGTAATCCGGATTAAAGTACCCGAAAATGAAACGATCACCTTCACTGATATGATTCGTGGCGAGGTAAGCTTCGACAGCAGCACTTTGGATGATAAGGTATTGCTGAAAGGCGATGGTATGCCTACATATCATCTGGCTGTAGTGGTAGATGATTACCTTATGAAAATTTCTCATGCTTTCCGGGGGGAAGAGTGGCTTCCAAGTGCCCCGGTACATATCCTGATATGGCGGTATCTTTTTGGTGGAGACAAGATGCCGGAATGGGCGCATCTGCCACTCATTCTCAAACCGGATGGCAATGGTAAGTTAAGCAAAAGAGATGGCGACAGGCTGGGGTTTCCGATATTCGCTATGGATTGGAAAGATCTAAAAACAGGTGAACTGACTACCGGTTTCAAGGAAAGAGGGTTTTTGCCGGAGGCTTTTGTAAACATGCTCGCCGTACTGGGGTGGAACGATGGCAGCGAACAGGAGCTATTCGCCATTACCGAGCTTTTAGAAAAGTTTTCAATGACTAAAGTACATAAAGGGGGGGCTAAATTCAACTTTGAAAAAGCGAAATGGTTCAATCACGAATACATTAAGAAAACGACTGCTGCTAAACTGCAACCTCTGGTAAAGGAAGCACTATTCCATAAAGGCCTGGTAGTACAGGAAGGGCCGGAACTGCAGAAGGTCATTGACCTGGTAAAAGAGCGCTGCACTTTGATTCCTGACTTTTATGAGCATGCTTCTTTCTTCTTCCGTGCACCGGATGTGCTAGATGCCGATTCGGTAAAGCCAAAATGGAATGATGCTAAAAATCTTTTCTTTTCTGAGCTGATAAGAAATTACGAGCTTGCCCAAGGATGGAACAGCACCACACTCGAACACAATTTTAAAGAAATACTAGCGGCTAACCAGCTTAAACCGGGAGAACTGTTGCTGCCCTTTCGAATCATGCTGGTAGGTGGTAAATTTGGACCTGGAGTATTTGACATTGCGGAAATTTTAGGGAAAGAGGAAACAGTGAAGCGTATTAAACATGCTTTGTATATTTTCGGAGAAAGCATCTAAAGATTGTCCATCATGAGAAGACCTATCCGGGTTCTAATAGCTAAAGTTGGTCTCGATGGTCACGACCGTGGAGCCAAAGTAATCGCTACCGCCTTGCGCGATGCCGGCATGGAAGTGATCTACACGGGGTTGAGGCAAACTCCTGAAATGGTAGTGCAAGCTGCACTACAGGAAGACGTAGATGCCATTGGCATAAGCATTCTCAGCGGTGCTCACAACACAGTGTTCCCAAAAGTAATTGCGCTTCTGAAAGAAAACGGCATGAATGACGTGCTGTTGACAGGTGGAGGTATTATTCCCGAAGACGATATGAAAGCGCTGAATGCCGCAGGGGTTGGCCGTCTTTTTCCTCCCGGCACTCCAATGAACGTAATTGCAGATTATATCAGTAACTGGGTGAAAGAAAACCGTTCCTTTTAATTCCCTTTCCCCGATTTATTAATATCCGAAGATCTCTTCAAGCGTCAGTTTTTTGACTGTTCCGTAATTACTCAGTTCTTTTTCGCTTACCTTTTTCTCAGAAGCCAGTACGCAGTATGTATATGGTTTCCCGGCAAGATTGCTGCTATGGAATTTTCGAATATCCTCGAAGCCTAATTGATCGATAGCCTGGTAAACCTCTTTCCGCAGATCCTTGTCAAGCCCCATTTTCTTTGCGGAAAGATAGCTGAAGATGATCTCGTCCTGGGTTATACGACCCGTTTCAATCGTTTGCCGGATACTCTTTCTCGCGTTGGCAAGAGCTGTCTCAGATCGTGGAAGATTGTTGAGCAGTTCGTTCATTCCTTCAATAGCTTCAGCCATTTTATCGGATTGGCTACCAACATAAGCCACTGCGGAATACCTATCTTCCTTTTTTACCGGGGTAGTATAAGCGGCGTAGGTAGAATAAGCAAGGGCTTTCGACTCGCGGATGGTTTGGAAAACCACGGACCCCATTCCCTCCCCGAAATAGTTATTGAACAGACTGATAACGGCGGTTTCTGAGGGATTAAATAGAGGCCCGTTCCGCACCCATTGCACTTCTACTTGCACCATATCGTAGTCGGCAAACAACACCTGGTTTTGCTCTTGCTGTATCTTATCGTATTTAATGGCGGGCGGTATCGGCTTAAAAACTGCAGGTAACAGATGTGCCTTCTTTATACCTACATAAGCAGCTTCGAAGCTTTTAGGCCCATAATACATAATTGTATGCTTATAGTTAGGTAACAGGTGAAGTATAGACACAAGGTCGATGGGTTTAACGCTGTCGAGAGCCGCCGGGCTAAGTTGATTGTTAAAAGGATTACGAGCACCATACATGGCATACTGCATCATACCATTCAGTATGTTGCCCTTATTAAGTTTACTGTCAACCCGGCTCTTTAAAATACCTTGTTTCATGGAAATCAATACTGATTCATCTGGGCGGCAATTGCGGATCAGATGCTCCATTAGCTCCACTGCTTTCTCGAAGTTTTCCTCTAGGCCGGTAATAGTTATCAACGTAGCTTCTTCGCCAGGAGACACATTAAAGCTACAGGCCATGTTATAAAACTGTTCGCTGATTGCGGCGGCCGTATATTTATCAGTGCCGAGGTATTGCAGGTAACCTGCAGCTAGCGGAAGCAGTTTGTTATGATAAGATCCTATCTCAAAACGATAATAAAGTCGAAACAAGGCATTTTCTTTATTCTGAACATACAGCATATCGGCATTATCCAGTTTACCTTTCTTGAGATCCTTGTCAAAATCAAGCCACTGAGGCTTAACAGGTGTTGCCGGGGTAGCCATGAGCGCCTTTGTAAAATCAGACACAGCCTCCCTGTTTACTTCTACTGGAGTTATAGCAGGCTTTTCTACTTTCTCTACCGTATCTTCGCCTTTGCGTTTATACACCAGCACATAATTGCTACTGAAATACTGCCTTGCAAAATCAATGATCTGCTGCCGTGTCACTTTGCCCATTTCACTAACAAAAGCAACATCTTCATTCCAGCGCTCTCCTTTATGCTTGATAAAAGCATCCATCAATGTCATAGCACGATTATTATTATCTTCCAGCCCCTGGATCTCGAATAATTTAAAATTATTTACGATGGCCTTGAGCAAAGTTTCACTGAAATCGCCCTTCTTCACAATATCGAGCTGCTGCAACAGCAGGTCTTTCACCTGCTCCAAGGACTGATCCTGTCGGGCACGCCCTGACAATAAAAAAAAGGAATAGTCTTTCCAGTAATTAAGACCCGCTCCCGCTCCCAGTACTTTCTGTTGCTTGTTCAGGTTTAAATCGATAAGACCAGCTTCTCCGTTAGAAAGAATCTGCGATAGCACCATAGCCCTTACAGCAGATGGATTATCATAAGATCCCGGGAGGCGGAAAGCAATTTGGACGCTTTCGGCATCGGGTCCTTTTACTTCCTTTATGATAGGAGCAGTGATAGGTGTTTCCTTCTCGGGCTGGTACTCTTTAAACATTCCTGGCTTTATGTAAGAGAACTGCTGATCGATCTTCTTAATAACATATTCGGGATCCAGATCTCCAGCCATGACGATGGACATATTATTAGGAACATAGTACGTATTATAGAACTCCCTGATCGCTTTAAGAGAAGGGTTTTTAAGATGTTCGATTGTACCGATAGTAGTTTGCCTTCCATAGTTATGGTTTGAAAAAAGCGCCGCCATCATGGTATGATACACTTTGGTGCGATCATCATCCAGCCCACGGTTCTTCTCTTCATAGACAGCTTCCAACTCGGTATGAAAGAGCCTAAACACCGGCGCCCGGAAACGCTCAGCCTGTAGGGCAATAAATCGATCGATGGCGTTGGAAGGAATGTCTTCCTCGTACACTGTTTCTTCAACAGAAGTGTGTGCATTGCTCTCCTTAGTACCAATAGCAGTCATTATCTTATCATATTCATTAGCTATGGCAAAAGTCGCTGCTATTCCAGACACGCTATCTATCTCACGATAGATATTCTTACGATCGCCGGCATCATTTGTTTTGTTATAAGCATCATAAAGGCTTTCTATTTTACTGATATACACGCTCTCTTTTGCGGAGTCCAGTGTTCCGTACCGATAGGTACCTTTAAATAGCAGGTGTTCGAGATAATGCGCGAGACCGGTATGACTAGCAGGATCATTCTTGCTACCGGCCCGAATGCCTATTAAAGTTCGTATGCGCGGCTCCTTTTTGTTAACACTTAATATGACGGTAAGTCCGTTCTTCAATGTGTAGAATCTCGCCTTCATGGGATCTCCTGGAATCGTACGGTAAGTATATTCACCTGCGGTAACCGTTGTCCATTGCGCAGTGCTTTGCAAAGATGATTGAAGCAAGAAGAATACAAACAGTACAGACCATCTGAAACCTGATATCATAAGGTGTAATTTGAAACAAATGTAACGGTTATAAAAAATCAGACGGAGGATATTGGCAATTATTACACAGGCGGTGAATCCAGGTTGTTCCCTGATCAATAAATCAGGTAACTGGGTATTATACATACAAGCAGTCAGGCGACTATCCGGCTAGTTTGATTCATAAAAGTTACATTTGCTGTTAGTCAAGTTAAAGCCATACAATGTACACAACTCTTTTAACAGAAATAAGCGAAGGCATCATAACCATTACCATCAATCGGCCAGATAAACTGAATGCTCTTAACAGGACACTAATTGAAGAGTTATCAGCGCTGTTTGATAACATATATAAAGATGCCGCCGTTAGGTCGATTATTCTTACAGGCGCTGGAAATAAAGCATTTGTTGCCGGGGCAGATATCAGTGAGTTCAACGAACTGGATGCGACCGGGGGAGAAGAGCTGGCAAGGAAGGGACAGCAAATGGTGTTTGACAAGATTGAGAATTGCCCTAAGCCAGTAATAGCTGCAGTTAATGGTTTTGCACTTGGAGGCGGCTGCGAACTTGCCCTGGCTTGCCACTTTATCGTTGCCTCTGAAAATGCCCGCTTCGGGCAGCCAGAAGTAAATTTAGGCATAATCCCTGGGTACGGAGGCACACAACGCCTTGTGCAGCTCGTAGGTCGCAACAGGGCTATGCAATTACTTATGACGGGAGAAATGGTTGATGCAAAAGACGCCGAAACTTACGGAATAGCTAATAAAGTAGTGCCGCAGGAAATCTTACTCTCCACCGTAAAACAATTATTGATGACAATCCACTCCAAAGCGCCGCTAGCAGTGTCAAAAGTGATAGAATGTGTCAACAATTTTGATCATAACCAGCAGGGCTACGATTTCGAGATCCGCAAGTTCGGAGAGTGCTTTTCTACGGAAGACAAAAAAGAAGGAGCTTCGGCATTCCTGGAAAAGAGGAAACCGAACTTTACAGGAAGATAATTTACTAATTTCGCATCTTTAAAAACTCAGGAATGGAATATAGAATAGAAAAAGATACCATGGGCGAAGTAAAAGTACCGGTAGATGCCTATTACGGCGCACAAACACAACGTTCAATCGATAATTTCAAGATCGCACAGGATATTAGCAAGATGCCAAAAGAAATAATTCGTGCATTTTCCTATCTCAAAAAAGCCGCCGCTATTACCAATTATGAAGCAGGCGTACTTCCAAAAGAAAAAAGCGACCTTATAGGTAAAGTGTGCGACGAGATCCTGGAAGGCAAACTGGACGATTACTTCCCATTGGTGGTATGGCAGACAGGTAGCGGCACTCA
>JACMJX010000416.1 GCA_014380425.1 Chitinophagaceae bacterium
ATACCGGAGAAAAATGAATTGGTGAAGAAGATTCGAGCGGCAAGCATTCCGGTGATCAGCGAAATAGAACTCGCCTTCCGCTATAAAGGAGAAAGTAAAGTGGTGGGAATTACAGGTAGTAACGGTAAAACGACCACAACTGCACTGCTTTATCATATTTGTAAACAGGGTGGATTGGACGCAGCGCTGGTAGGAAACATCGGGTTTTCTTTTGCCAGGCAGGTGGCCTTAGAACCCAAGCCGCTTTATGTAACGGAAATAAGTAGTTTTCAACTCGACGATATCAAGGCCTTCAAGCCAGACATAGCAATACTTACCAATATCACGGAAGATCACCTGGACAGGTATGAATATAATTTTCAGAACTATATCAACAGCAAGTTCCGTATTACGATGAACCAGGTAAAAGAAGATGATTTCATATTCTGTAAAGACGATAAAGTAACGATAGAAAATATAAATAAATACGCCATAAAATCTAACCTGTTACCGACTACCATGAGAGAAGAACTAAATAAAGGGGCTTTTACGAAAGAAGGGAAAATGGCGATAAAGACCGATAGCGACACCATTTCAATGAGCATTTATGACTTTACTCTAAAGGGAAAGCATAATCAATACAATACTATGGCAGCAGGAATAGCAGCGTCCCGGCTTGGGCTGAGAAAAGATAAGATTCGGGAAGCGCTGGAATCTTTCGAGACCCTGGAACACCGTTCGGAATTTGTGGCTACTGTAAGAGGAGTGGATTTTATCAACGATAGCAAGGCAACGAATGTCAACTCTACCTGGTTTGCGCTAGAGAGCCTGAATAAGCCCACTATATTGATACTGGGAGGAGTAGATAAAGGAAATGACTATTCAGAATTGTATGAACTGGTAAAAGAAAAGGTAAAAGCTATAGTTTGCATGGGGATCGATAACCGGAAGATTCATGAAGCTTTTGGTAATTATGTAGAGTTAATAGTAAATACTTCCAGTGCGAAGGAAGCCGTTCAGGCGGCTTTTCATTTTGCTGAGAAAGGGGATGCTGTATTATTAAGCCCTGCTTGTGCAAGCTTCGATTTATTCAAGAATTACGAGGACAGAGGCCGTCAGTTTAAAGAAGCGGTAAGGGAATTGTGATTTAAAACTTATTATGGATCAACTTTTAAATAGAACGAAAGGTGACAAAGTGATCTGGGCAATTGTAGCCCTTCTCGCTATGGCCTCGCTGCTTGCGGTTTATAGTTCGACAGGTTCGCTCGCCTATCGAATGAATAAAAGCACAGAGTCGTATCTGTTCAAGCAGGTGGCTTTCATCTTGATCGGAGTGGCAGTGATTTACTTTGCGCACCGGGTCAATTATACCATTTATTCAAGAGTTGCACTTATTCTGTTCCTCATTGCCATACCACTTTTGATCTATACCTTGTTTTTTGGTGTTCGGCTTAACGAAGGAAGCAGGTGGATCAGGCTTCCCATAATCCGTCTAACTTTTCAAACCTCCGACCTTGCAAAGCTTGCTTTATTTATGTACCTGAGCAGGTTGCTAAGTAAGAAACAGAACGTGATCAAGGATTTCAGAAAAGGATTTTTACCAGTAATACTCCCCATCGGCATTGTTTGTGTCCTGATCGCTCCCGCCAACTTATCTACCGCTTTATTGATAGGAGCCACCAGTATGCTATTGCTCTTTATAGGCAGGGTAAGTGTCAAGCATCTTTTTCTCGTAGTCGTTATCGGGATGATACCCCTGATGCTGCTGATATTAGCTGCGGTGTACCAGCATAGCAGCGAGGATGGAAGCAGAACCCACGCAGCTGCCGGCTCGAAGTTGTTTGCGAGGGTTGGAACCTGGGTTAACAGGATGGAAAATTTTATGTATGGTGGAAAAAATGCAGATGATGAAGATAGTTATCAGATCAATCAAGCGAAGATAGCTATATCGAAAGGCGGCGTGCTAGGGCTGGGACCGGGTAATAGCCAAACAAGAGATTTTTTACCACATCCTTATTCCGATTTCATTTATGCTATTATCATAGAGGAATATGGACTGGTGGGAGGCGCGTTTATCCTGTTTGTGTACCTGGTATTTCTATTCAGGAGTATAAGGATATTCCGAAAATGCCCCTATGCGTTTGGCGCTTTCCTTTCACTCGGATTGAGCTTTACGCTCGTAATACAGGCGCTGGCAAATATGGCAGTCAATGTAAATCTTTTTCCAGTAACCGGCGTAACCCTTCCCCTGGTAAGTATGGGTGGAAGCTCTTTCTTGTTTACCTGCCTGGCTATAGGAATCATATTAAGTGTAGCCAGAAACGTAGATCAACTTGAAGGTTCAAAATTAGTGACACTGAAAAATGAAGAATAAAAAAATCATCATAGCAGGCGGCGGTACCGGGGGGCATATTTTCCCTGCAATCGCCATTGCCAATGCCTTAAAAAAAGCCGCTCCTGCTACAGAGATATTGTTCGTTGGCGCCAAAGGTAAAATGGAAATGGAAAAAGTACCTCAGGCGGGGTATCAAATTGAGGGGCTCGATATAGCTGGATTCAACAGAAGTTCTTTGATAAAAAATATAGGATTACCCGTTAAACTTATCAAGAGCTTTCTGCAGGTAAGGAAGATCCTTGCGAATTTTAAACCAGACGCGGTTATCGGAGTCGGTGGGTATTCGAGCTTTCCTGTTTTGCGTTACGCGCAGCAAAAGAATATTCCCACCTTCATTCACGAATCCAATTCACTGGCTGGCAAAACCAATATTCTACTAGGGAAAAAAGCAGTGAAGGTATTTACGGCTTCCGAAGGAATGGAGCGCTTTTTTTCACCAGATAAAATACTTGTTACCGGCAACCCTGTAAGAGCTTCTATTAGCCACTCTGAGATAAGCCGTGAAGAAGCCATTCTGTTTTTTGGACTTGATCCTTTGAAGAAAACAGTGTTGTCAGTAGGCGGAAGCCTGGGTGCCCAAAGCATCAATGAAGCTATTGATGCAGGCATACGACTCCTGGCATCCAATAACCTGCAATTGATCTGGCAAACCGGCAAACCCTATGCAGCAAAAGCTGCCGAACGCGCCGTTGAGAGCAAAGATGTATGGGTAAACGGGTTTATTAATAAAATGGAGTATGCATACGCGGCAGCGGACCTTGTGGTATCAAGAGCCGGTGCCATGGCGATTGCCGAGCTTAGTGTCATGAAAAAGCCGGTAATTTTTGTGCCTTACCCTTTTGCGGCCGAGGATCATCAAACGGTAAACGCTCAACATCTTGCAAACAGGAATGCCGGGTTGATGGTTAAAGACAGTGAAGCAAAAGAGAAACTGATTGCCAGCGTACTGTCCTTGGCAAAAGATGAAGCGAAACAGGAAGAACTAAAAAGTAATATAGTAAAGCTGGCAATAAAGAATGCTGATGAAGTGATCGCATCTTTTGTGTTAAATAAAATAAACGAATACATAACAGCGTGATCAGATTAAGCGACATACGGGAGGTTTATTTTATCGGTATTGGCGGTATCGGCATGAGTGCGCTTGCACGCTACTTTCACTCCAGGGGAGTACTGGTGAGCGGATATGATAAAACGCAAACACCACTTACCTCCGAATTGGAAAGCAGTGGTATTTCCATTCACTATGAGGATAATGTAAGCATGGTTATCGGAAAACCGGATTTGGTAGTTTTTACTCCGGCAGTTCCAGGCGACCATAAAGAGCTCAGTTTCTTTCGAGATAGCGGTTTCCCCGTTCTTAAGAGAAGTGAAGTGTTGGAAGTTATCAGCAACGGATCTTTTAATATATGTGTTGCCGGCACACATGGCAAAACGACGATCACTACGATGATTGCTCATCTCCTCCGACACAGCGGCTATGGCTGCAATGCTTTTCTGGGAGGAATTTCTGGAAATTACCATACGAATTTCTGGAGCAGTGAGCGCAATGTGTGCGTGATAGAAGCCGATGAATACGACCGTAGCTTTTTGAGATTGAGTCCGGATATTGCCATTATCAGTTCCATGGATGCAGATCATCTCGATATTTACGGAACCGAAGATGCTTTGCAGGAAGCATTTATCGAATTCAGTGCCAGGTTGAAAAGCGGCGGGCTGTTGATCAATAAATTCGGATTGAAAAAGGGAGCTGCATTGAAAGCGGAGCGCCATATTACCTACAGTCTGCAGAATGAAGGCGCTGGTGTGTACGCCAGCAACATACAGATGGAGAACGGGAGTTATCACTTCGACGTGGTTATAGGAGAGAAGGTATTAACTGGTATTACCCTTAATATGGGGGGGATGCATAACGTGGAAAATGCAATAGCAGCCATAAC
>JACMJX010000417.1 GCA_014380425.1 Chitinophagaceae bacterium
CATCCACAAGGAATAATAGTAGGGATCAGATGCATTTTGACATGAGCCTTATTATCCTTGTTGAAACATCGAAAAGGTGGCCCGGCTGAATACTGGGGGCATCCTACTACTATCAGGGGATAGATCTTAGGTAAACCGGAGTTGATGATAATGTGTTCTTCGGGAAGTTATTTCGAAATTCTATATTTCGATCACCACATTTCCTTGTACTGGGTATCCGGTACAGGTAAGGATCATTCCTTTACGGATCTCTTCATCGAGCAACACTTCGTTATTGCTCATCCATACCGTGCCTTCAATGCATTTTGCTACGCAGGTGCCGCAGCGCCCCGCTTCGCAGCTAAAGGGAAGTTCGAGGCCGGATTTGAGTGCCTTTTGCAGTATGGAAACAGGATATTGCGTTTGCAGTATATGCACTTTATCTCCCTGGATCAACTTTACGGTATGTGGCTCTCTATCAGGAGGCTCTTCCCGTGCAGGGGCTTTAAACGTGCTGAAATGTTCTTTTCTAATATTGCTGGCAGGTACGCCGTAAGCTAACAGCGTGATGTTTACCATCAACATATAATCGAACGGGCCGCACATGTAAAATAGGGTGGCCAGGTTATTACTTACGTGGTGCCTCCTGAGCAATGTTTCAAGCCAGTAGTTGCTGAGCCTTGCATTGGCTAGCTCGGCAGACGTGCTGAACAACATTTCCACCCGGAACGTTTTCGGGTGGGCTGTTTGTAGTTGCATGATCTGATGGTAAAAAAGGGTTTCGTCCATCGAGCGGTTGCTGTAGATTAGCAGTATCCTAATACCAGGATGAAGATGCAGCAGTGTTTTTATGATAGGTAGTACAGGAGTAATGCCACTTCCGGCGCAAATGAACACGAATTCTTGAAAGCGCTCCAATTGGGGTGGAAGTGTAAAGAAACCTGCTACGCCAGTAGTAATCAGTTCATCTCCTTCCTGCAGTGTCTCTATTATTCTTCTCGAATACTCGCCATTCGGTACGCGTTTAACGGTAATGGAAAGAGGCTCCTGAAGTGCCGGGGTAGAAGAAATTGAATAACTACGCCGTTCTTCCTTGCCCCATTTAAGAAAAACAAGTGTTAAAAATTGACCAGGAAGCCAGGAGAGAGGATCTTCATCTATCGTTCTTAGCTTATATGTTCGGGCATCTGCAGTTTCATATACTATCTGCTCCACTAAAAGCTTATTGTACGTAAATTTAGCCATCATTCTTATTCACCTAAACCCAAAGCTATGTAAAAACATGGCACGCTAATTATGCAGTATTAAATCAAGCTAAACAATATGGTCAAAAAATCCACAGTGCTAGACGACAACCTTCATTGGTATAAAGACGCAATAATCTATGAGCTTCATATCAAGGCTTTTAAAGATGGTAATGGCGATGGAATGGGGGATTTTAAAGGACTAATGGAGAAACTCGATTACCTGCAAGACCTTGGCGTTACCGCTATCTGGGTACTGCCTTTTTACCCATCTCCGCTTCGGGATGATGGTTATGATATAGCGGACTATTACAGTATCAATTCCTCTTATGGTAATATCGGGGAATTCAAAGTGTTTCTTGCAGAAGCACATAAAAGGAATCTGAAAGTAATTACTGAACTCGTTATCAATCATACATCCGATCAACACCCCTGGTTTCAGCGTGCGCGACTGGCGCCTAAAGAATCACCGGAAAGAGATTATTATGTATGGACGGATGATCCCGGGAAATACAAAGATGTAAGGATCATTTTTCAAGACTTTGAAGCATCGAACTGGACA
>JACMJX010000418.1 GCA_014380425.1 Chitinophagaceae bacterium
ACCCTCTGGTCGTTAGACCCGGAATTTGTTGTTGTTGTAATAGGTACTACTTTGGACTCTTCCGCCAAAACAGGAAGAGAAAGCTTATCTAATAGCGTTTGCTTAATATGTACCGGAGGCACAACCGAAGCCTCCAAAGCATATTCGTGCAAAGACTCTTCGAACGCAATACGCGCCGCTTTAACTTCGGGATGCAACATGCTCATGTTATCAAACTCAGCCCTTTCCATTTCATCAGCCAGGCCCAATACATAGCTTTCAACTACGCCACTCGATATGTAATCCTCTAAGTTCACTTCAGATGCTCTCTTAATTGTAGTAATGCTGTTCGAATTCTAGTTTTTACGGTTCCTAAAGGTATATTTTCTATTTCTGCAATTTCTTCATGTGTATAGCCCTTAAAATAAGCCAGATCAATGAGCGTGCTATATTCGCGCTTCAACTTATCCAGTACTTTCTTCAACCCAATGCTATCGACTTGCTGCAGCACATACCCTCCTGGCATCAGAAGCTCTGAAGATGGGAGTTCCCTGTTCTTCTGGCTGTTCTGATAAGCCTTGGATCTTATTGTATCGATGGAAAGATTTCTTGCTATGTTAAGCATCCAGGTAAATAATCTCCCTTTGGTCTGGTCATAGGACTCGATCTTTCTCCATATATTCACAAACACTTCCTGTAATACATCACTGGCTAGTTCCTCATCAGGAACTATCTGATTGATGATACTGTAAAGTGCCCCGGAGTAATTATCATACAGGTAACCAAACGCCTGTGCATTTTGTTCCTTTAACGACGACACGAGTTCAAACTCGGTATATGTAGTGACAGGTCCCAATTAGTTGACGTAATTTGATCACAATTTAAGGATAAAGAGTGATCAACGACCACTCTTTTATATACGGGATATTATTTCCTATAGTTTTGGAAAACCAGGATTTATGCAATAACTGCTTTATATGCGGCTGCATCCAGCAGTTTTTCGACCTCTGCAGGATCGTTAACAGTCATTTTGATCATCCATCCTTCACCATATGGATCGCTGTTAACCAGTTCGGGGGAGCTTGCCAGTACAGGGTTTACTTCGTTAATAGTGCCTGAAATGGGAAGGAAAAGATCGCTTACGGTTTTCACGGCCTCCACACTTCCAAAAACAGCATTTGATTCAAGTGCTTTTCCGGTCGTTTCTATTTCAACATATACGATGTCGCCCAATTCGCTCTGAGCGAAATCCGTGATGCCTATGGTAGCTATGTTTCCTTCGAGACGTATCCACTCATGATCTTTTGTATAACGTAAGTTTTCTGGCAAATTCATACTGCTTGGTTTAAGGGTACAAAGATTATTAAAAAAATGGCTTAAAACCCATGTGTTTCAAAATAAAGCAAAACATGATCTCTTAGGAAATTCTCCTGATCCTGAAGGTTGAGCGAAGGCATTGCTTTCAACTGCCGGAAGTGAGGCCAACCATCGGCATCTGTTCCTTCAAGTTCATAATAGCCACTTTGTGCCAGCAAGGTGCATACTGCTACGTGCATGAGATCCTGCTTTTGCTCTTTAGAGAACTTTGCTCTCAGGTCGCCCGATTCCTGCACTCCTATAAGAAAGAGAATAGCTTCCATATCGGGCTTTTTTCCGAACCGGTCTACCAGTTTGGCCTCCAGGTTCCACCACCTTTGCTGTAAATCGTTCTCGGCATTTGTCATACTGCAAAGATAACTACGATTTGCTCCATTTGCACCCCTCGTCAATACTTGGAATATAAGGCAATTCCCGGTTATCTTTGCCGCCAAATTCCATAGCAATGCTACAGGTTCCCTTTATACGTCAGAATGTTGAGTTCGTCAAGGAAAGACTTTCTTTTAAGTACTTTAAGAGTATAGAACTGGTGGACGAATTGCTTCAACTGGATGACAGAAGAAAGAGCCTGCAGGCTGAAAAGGAAGAACTGCTTGCCAAAGTGAACAGCTTCTCTAAAGAGATCGGCCAGATGATGAAGCAAGGAGAAAGAGAAGCGGCAGAACAGAAGAAAGCAGAAGTGAAAATTCTTAATGAGAGAATTGCTGACACCGCTATAGTAAATGAACTCGAAAAGAACATTCACGATATTCTTGTTCAACTGCCTAATCTCCCTTCCATTAAAGTGCCTCCTGGTAAAACGCCCGCTGAAAATATTACTGTTAGAGAGGGAGGCTCCAAACCCGTGCTTCCCGCAGGATCTATCCCGCATTGGGACCTTATAAAAAAGTATGATATAGTAGATTTTGAAACAGGGGCTAAAATCACCGGAAGCGGCTTCCCCCTGTATAAAGGTGCCGGAGCAAAGTTACAGCGGTCGCTTGTGCAATACTTTCTTGACTTCAATATTGAAGCTGGTTACACCGAATACCTGCCGCCCTTTATGGTAAATGAAACCTCTGCTTACGGTACCGGATCATTGCCAGATAAAGAGGGCCAGATGTATTTTATGCCGGCTGACAACTTTTACCTGATACCTACTGCGGAAGTGCCGGTAACAAATATCTACCGGGATGAAATACTTAGGGAGCAGGATCTACCTGTTAAAATGACGGCGTATTCTCCCTGTTTCAGGCGGGAAGCCGGAAGCTTTGGTGCGGATGTGAGAGGCCTGAACAGAGTGCATCAGTTCGAGAAAGTAGAAATCGTTCAACTGGTTCATCCCGATAAAAGTTATGATGTGCTGGAAGATATGGTAAGCCACGTAGAAAAGCTGCTGAATGCTCTGGAATTGCCCTATCGGATCTTAAAACTTTGCGGAGGCGATATGAGTTTCACTTCTGCCCTTACGTACGATTTTGAAGTGTATAGTGCTGCCCAGGAGAAATGGCTGGAAGTGAGTTCTGTTTCAAATTTCGAGTCGTTTCAAACCAATCGTATGAAGATCCGGTTCAAGGATGCGCAGGGTAAAAGCCAGCTGCTGCACTCTCTCAACGGAAGCGCCCTTGCGCTGCCCAGGATAGTCGCCTGCCTGCTGGAGAATAACCAGACTGCTACCGGTGTGAGACTTCCAGAAGTTCTCCATTCTTATTTTAGAGGACAAGCAATTGGCCATCCTTAGACGGTGAAGCTGTCCGCTGTTAAGTACATAAAAAACCCTGTAAAGGGGGACAATTGAAGGAGTTCCTTGAAATTATCATCCATTACAGGGTGTAGTATGAATAGAACAGGTGTGCCTGATTTATGTATGGCAAGCTGTGGCTGCAGCCGGAACAATTTTACCAGCCTTGTTTCGCAGTTCCCGCTTTAATTGCCGCCAGCGCTTTTTCCTCTCCCAGCATAGTAGTCAGCTTGTTGCCTTTCCCATCATTTCCCTGAGCCATATAACCCCCACGGGCCGTTTTTGAGATCACAGCATCTAACATAGGAACGTTCTTTTCTTTTGTTTTTACATTGTATGCGGTGATTTGTGCTGCATTAGACATAATTCAATAATTTTATTTGGTTAGTAATTCTGCTTCTCAAACGCGCCTTTAGGCGTACTATATTACAGGCAAGATACTTAAAAAATCAAAATAGACAATTTTTGCCTGTGCCAGATAGCTCGTCAGATATCAAGTCTTGCATATTTAGCATGCGATTCTATGAATTGCCTTCTCGGAGCAACATCGTCTCCCATCAGCATACTGAAGATCCTGTCGGCCTCTGCGGCGCTTTCTATGGTTACCTGTTTAAGGGTACGCGTAGCAGGGTTCATTGTGGTATCCCATAGCTGGGTAGCGTTCATTTCACCAAGACCTTTGTAACGTTGAATATTTACCGAGTCTTCTTTTCCTCCGGCAAGGCGCTCCACTTGCATTTTGCGCTGCTCCTCCGTCCAGGCATAAGCCTGTTCTTTACCCTTCTTCACAAGGTAGAGCGGCGGTTGAGCAATAAATACATATCCCTGCTCCACAAGCTCTTTCATATAACGGTAAATAAACGTTAGGATCAAGGTGGCGATATGACTGCCATCCACATCGGCATCCGTCATAATGATCAGTTTATGATAACGGAGTTTACTCAGGTCAAGAGCTTTTGGATCTTCGGGCGTTCCCATTTTGACTCCAAGGGCTGTGAACATATTCCGGATCTCCTCGTTATCATAAATTTTATGCTCCATCGCTTTCTCCACATTAAGGATCTTGCCTCTTAAGGGCAGGATAGCCTGGAAACTTCTGTCACGACCCTGCTTAGCTGTGCCACCCGCTGAATCTCCCTCAACCAGGAACAATTCACAACGTTCAGGATCACGGTCAGAACAATCTGCAAGTTTGCCGGGTAAACCACCACCGGTCAATACGGATTTTCTTTGAACCAGTTCCCTGGCTTTACGTGCGGCAGCCCTGGCCATGGCAGC
>JACMJX010000419.1 GCA_014380425.1 Chitinophagaceae bacterium
AGCTCCACTGTATCTTTAATATGCCCCAATCCGCGTTGACTTAAGATATCCAGTTTAAACAAACCTATTTTTTCCGCTATAAACATATCAATGGCGGCTGTAGGGAATCCTTTGGGGGGCATTACGGTTACGGAATATTGATGTACAGGTGCATCACTCACCAGCATTCCTCCGGCATGAATGCTTAGGTGATGGGGGAAATCTTTAATCAGGCGGCTATAAAAAAGAATTTGCTTTGAGATCGCATCCTGCCTAAAATTACCTGAAGGGTGTTCAAGGGCATCGATTTCTTCTTTAGGCAACCCGAATACTTTGCCAAGCTCCCTTATGATAGCGCGATTCTGAAAGGTGGCATAAGCGCCTAAAAGACTTACATGAGCGGAGCCAAACCGTTTAAATACGTAATCAATTATTTCATCGCGATCTGCCCATGAAAAATCGATATCGAAGTCGGGCGGCACACTGCGATGCGGGTTGAGGAACCGTTCAAAATAAAGATCGAGATCAAGCGGGTCTACATCTGTGATCTCCAGGCAGTAAGCAACAATAGAATTGGCACCGCTGCCCCGCCCTACATAAAAGAACCCCCTGCTACGTGCGTATTGAAGTATATCCCATGTAATAAGAAAATAGGCGTTGAAGCCCATATTGTTAATAATTCTGAGTTCTTTTTTTACGCGCTCAATGGCTTGGTAGTTATTCTTTTCAAAACGATGCGACATGCCTTCCAATGCCAGTCTTTCCAGCAAAATACGATCATCTTCTGCCGATATTGAATATACCTTTTTCGTTTTATCCTTCCTAAATTCCATTTCAATATTGCAAGCCCGTAATGTATTCAAAGTATTGGTGATGATGTGGGGATAGGAATGGAAGGCGTTCAATAATTCCGAGGGAGGCATAAATGTTTCATGGACGGCAGCCACATCGTCTTTCTGTTGTCTGCTTAAAAGGATGTTTCTATCGATGGCCCTTAGCAATCTGTGCGCATTAAAGTATTTCTTGTCCTGGAAGGTAACGGGGTGCCGGATAACAAATTTTTCAAGGTAAGAAGCCGTTACAACTCCATAAAGTTTGTTTACCTCCACAGGCTGAACACCAATCAACTCATCCGCTTCTAATGTCTCCGGAGCAAATTTGCCTAGAGGATAAATTGCGAATACATTTGAGTTACCTGGATATTTTTCCGGAAATGGATTTTTTTCCTGCAGGTGGGTTGAGAGAAAACGATTGATTTGCAGGAAGCCTTCGTTATTTTTTGCCAGCAGTACATAGCAGAACTTGCCATCATTTCTTATTTCGGCCCCCAGCACCGGTTTAATGCCATTCTTACAGCAGTAATCCACAAAATCCCATGCATCTGCTGTGGTATTTATGTTAGTAAGGGCAAGCGTATCTACACTATAGCTTGCAGCGACCAGAACAAGTTCTTCAGTTTTGATGGTTCCGTATAAAAGGCTGAAAAATGTTTTGCAGTTAAGGTACATAGTACTGGTTTTTTAAGCTGGTCTTTAACTTGCTTTTTTTTGTGTGTTGTTAAGCTTGAGTGGCACCCCCGCTGCTCTCCTCAAAAGCGTTTCCCCGAACTGGCTCTTCACGCTGTCTATCGCTTTATATAAACGTATCATTTCTTCCGAATCATCAAACAGGTTGATCTGGTAATTGCCCGGAATTATGTGGCTGAGCCGCACTCCTACGAGCCTAACAAGTATTCTGCGGTCATACAATCTGTCAAATAGTTCTTTTGCCTTTGCAAATAACACATGGTCTGCTGCGGTATAAGGAATCATTACTTGCCTTGTAAGCGTCTGAAAATCGCTATAGCGAATCTTTATAGTAATACAGCCTGCCAATCTTCCGGTCGATCTCAATTCGAAAGCAACGCGTTCAGTCATTCTTACCAGTTCCGAATGCAGAAAGTTGACATTTATAGTATCCGAATCGAAGGTGCTTTCCGTACCAATGCTTTTGGCCTCATGATAGGGTACTATGGGCGTTTCATCAATTCCATTGGCTCGCCTCCATAATTCGATGCCATTCTTTCCGAGCAGATTAGTCATCATTTCGAGGGGAATCTCGCTCAACGTTCTGATCGTTTCAACTCCCATTCTACGTAGCAATTCGCTCGTTTTATTTCCTACCATCGGTAGTTTTTCAATCGCCATTGGGGCCAGAAAGGCTCTTTCATGTCCAAAGGGAACTTCTGTCTGCCCCTGGGGCTTGCCGTAATCTGTCGCAACTTTGCTAACGAGCTTATTGGACGAAAGACCACAGGAAATGGTAAGCCCACTTTCCTTTATAATCTTTTTCCTTAGTTCAGTCGTGTACTTTGTACAGCCGAAGAAACGGTCCATCCCACTAAGATCCACGTAAAATTCGTCTATACTCGACTTCTCGAAAACCGGTACCTGATCTGCAATAATATCCGTTACCATTCGCGAGTACTGAGAGTAACTTTCCATATCGCCTTTAATGATTTTTACATCCGGGCAAAGCCGGCGCGCGAGCCTCACTGGCATGGCACTTTTTACGCCAAATTTGCGGGCTTCATAACTGCAGCTAGCTACTACACCTCGGTCACTGCCCCCGCCTACAATCAAGGGCTTACCTTTCAATGCATCATTCTTTAAACATTCTACATTGATGAAAAATGAGTCAAGATCTAAATGAGCGATATTTCTGAGACTGGTTATCATTCCTACAATTAAGGAGCAATATACTAAATATATTAGCATAGCAAAGCTAATATATTTACCAGCGTTTCGGTTTTTATGCCATAATTATTCACTATACATTTATTCACTATACATTCATTCTAACGAGTAAACTCTCGTTTACCGCTAAAA
>JACMJX010000420.1 GCA_014380425.1 Chitinophagaceae bacterium
CCATCTATAAGAAAGGCAAGTTTAGACCGGAGCCGGTTTACACGCAGGCACCTGTCAAGATAAAAGCGAAGAATCCAGCAACTATCGTGGATGTGGAACATATAGCTTTACAAGTAGATGCAAAAAATGCAAAGGTGCTGGTCGACGGTCAGGCTTACCCGGTAAACAAGTGGGCTATCACCAGGTATGGTGATCTAAAGTTCGAGCCTACCAGCTATTTTGGAAAAGCAGCAGGAGTTGAATACTCTTTCTCACTTCATAACCCAAAATTGCTAACGGGGCCTGTTCAGCAGGCGCTTAA
Organism: Chitinophagaceae bacterium; assembly: GCA_014380425.1. GTDB lineage: Bacteria > Bacteroidota > Bacteroidia > Chitinophagales > Chitinophagaceae > JADCRZ01. The sequence goes on from JACMJX010000420.1 coordinate 302, forward strand.
AGTGGAATCCGTCAGTAAGCTGTCAAGCATACTGACCTTGAGGTTCAAGGATGAAATTCCCGAACGGGGAGAGGATATTCTAAATACATTGCTGGCTGCTTACAATAGCGGGATCGCCAGTGAAAAAAATATGTTGGCAGCCAACACACTCAATTTCGTTGAAGACCGCCTTGCAAACATAGCACATGATCTGGACTCTATCGAAAGAGAAGTACAGCAGTACAGGGCCCAGAAAGGAGCTATAGATATCAGTACCCAAGGGCGCCTTTTTCTTGAAAATGTAAGCAGTAACGACCAGAAGTTAAGCGACGTCAACATGCAGCTTTCCGTTCTTAACCAGGTAGAAAATTATGTGTTGTCGAAAAATGGTAGCGAGGGGATAGTGCCTTCTACACTTGGTGTGAATGATGCCACATTGTCTAATCTTGTAAGCAAGCTATACACCGCTGAACTTGAATACGAGAGCCTGAGAAAGACCACTGCCGAAAACAACCCGATGCTGCAATCGCTGAAGGGACAGATCGACAAAATAAAGCCAGGTATTCTCGAGAACATTAGAAACCAGCGTCGCAGTTTGGTTAGCACCAGGAGCAATTTATCTACCACCAATAGTTCTTATGCGTCCGTTTTAAGAGAAATGCCCGAGCAGGAAAGACAATTGATCGATATCAACCGGCAGCAAAGCATTAAAAGCGAGATTTACACATTCCTTTTACAAAAGCGGGAAGAAACTGCTCTTTCCTATGCTTCCAATGTGGCGGGCAACAGGGTAATAGATAAGGCCTCTTCAACTAATGATCCCGTTAGCCCGAAAAAGAAACTAGTGTACCTGATCTCGATAGCGATAGCAGTTCTGATTGGTATAGGACTAGTAACGGGTAAGGAAACGTTGAACAGAAAAATAATGTTTCGCCAGGAGATAGAGAGCTTAACCAGTTATCCGATTATAGGCGAAATAGCAACAACAGGGTCAAAGGAGCAGATAGTAATTGGGGAAGGTAAAAAGACATTCATCGCAGAACAGTTTAGGAGACTTCGGGCAACCTTGCAATTTATAGACATCAATTCCAGGCGTAAAAGAGTACTCGTTACGTCATCGATAGCAGGAGAAGGAAAAAGTTTCGTAGCCACTAATGTGGCCCTTACCATGGCACTGTCTGGGAAGAAGGTAGTGCTACTTGATTTCGATCTTAACAATCCTTCGCTGTCGCATAAACTTAACCTGTATCCTTCCGTGGGTATCTCCGAGTATCTGAACGATGCGTGTACTTTATCTGATATAATAAATACTACCCCGATACATAAAAATCTTTTCTTCATATCCTCCGGAAAGCTTCCTGAGAATCCCACAGAGCTTATCATGAACGGCAAAGCAGAAGAACTGCTGAACGATCTGGACGGCAGCTTTGATTACATCATAATAGATACACCTCCGGTAAGCCCAGTAACAGACGCTTACCTTTTATCACCGTACTGCGATGGCACCCTTTATGTTATAAGGCATGGTTATACGCCTAAGGTGTTTGTCGAGCGCATCGATGAGAATAACAGGATCAATAAATTGAACAATGTCGGCATCGTCTTTAACGGAGTTCAGCCGAGGGGCTTTGGGAAGAGAAATTACGGATATGGGTATGGGTATGGATACATACATCAAGACAAAGCTTACCGCAAGAGGCTTGTGGTATAGTTAGCTATTCCGGGAGTCGGAAGTTTACAAAAAAATATTCGGTAATACTAATCAGTACAGGCTTATGTAACTGAGATGGGCGGAGCCCGTTCCGCTAAATCATACTTTATGAATACAGAAAAAAAATGGTACGCCGTCTATACGCGTCCGAGATGGGAGAAAAAAGTAAGTGATTTATTACTAAAAAGAAAAATAGAGAACTACTGCCCTCTTAACAGAACGGTGAAACAGTGGTCTGACAGAAGAAAGATAGTGCTGGAGCCCCTATTCAGTTCCTATGTTTTCGTGTACGTCAGCGAGCAGGAGCATCTCCAGGTAAGGCAGACAGATGGTATTCTGAACTTCGTTTACTGGCTTGGTAAGCCTGCTGTAATAAGGAGCGAAGAGATAAACGTTATCCGCAACTTCCTGAACCGCCATACAGATGTAAAGCTGGAAAAAATCAACGTCAATATACACGACAAGGTAAGGATCACCGGAGGAGCTCTTACGATGCGTGAAGGAGATGTGATAGAGGTTAAGAAGAGTACTTTAAGAGTATTACTGCCTTCACTTGGCTACGCTATCGTTGCCGAAGTGCAGAAAAGCAATGTTGAACTCATAAGCGTTAATGCAAAGCAAAACATTGCATGATATGAAGGGTAAAACTGTAATGATAAAACTAAAATATAGCTCTTTATGCCCAAATTAGTTGTAATGCTGCGTGTTAAAGACGGAGTGTTCTTTGTACATGAATGGTTGAAGTGTTTCGAAAAGATAGCAGATGAAATAGTGGTGCTCGATAATGGATCTACGGATGGAACCTTCGAAATTCTCAACGCGCACCCTAAAGTAGCTGCTATTCAAAGAACCTTCGATTATCATGAGGGCAGGGATAAGATACTGATGTATGAGCTCGCCAGATCTCGCCAGCCGGATTGGTGCTTATGGTTGGACGTAGATGAAATTTTTGAACCGGAACTAACAAGAGCACACTTCGATAGATTAATGAGCAATAAAACGGTGAACAAATACGGCTTCCGAAGATTTCACTTTATAGACAGGGAATACTTTGCGGCATCCTGGTACCGGCTTAATTACATTTCTGGTCATGACCGCGTGCTGTGGCGTGAAGCGCCTGGAGGGTACTTTCAGGACCTGATCATAGACTCACCCAATGTAAAAGGCATCAAGGGAATAACTTGGAATACGAGTTACCGTCTTAAGCACCTGGGGTATATCAACAAGGAGATTGTTGATAAGAAAGCAACGCTGTATAGATCCATCATTCCTGAGAAGGAGGCCACTTTTCAGCGCATGTATTTGTCGGGGGAAAAAAGGCTAAGATGGATTGACAACCGTAATCATCCCAAAGTACTATTTCTGAATATGTTTCTGAATGTAATACAGGTTAAGAACCTTTTCCCAAAAGCCCTGCGCAAGGCGATTAATAGGATTCGAAAAGCAGACCCTGCCGGAGCAACCCTAAAAGCAGCCTGAAAAGAAACGAAATGAATACCATCATCAGGATCTTCAACTACAGATTTTACGTCAGGGAATTCCTGCTGTTATTCTTTTGCTACCTCCTCTCCGAAGGCATTTTTGCATGGCTTTTTATGCAGAACTCTTCGCTGCAGGTGATGTATGGCAAGATAATGAGTATAGGCATTTTCGCCTTTATGCTCTATAGTTTAAGAAAACTCGACACACTCGAGAAAACATACGTGATTCTTTTTAGTGTTTTAATGGTGAAGTTGGTTATCGAATCGGTGTTTCTGTACGATAATATCTTTAAACAGTTCACCTTATATACGGTCATCTATCCTGTTGTATTCACTGTATTTGTAAAGTACATCGTACGTTCCTGGGAAATAGATTTGCTTGAATTTATAGCCAGGTTTTATCTTTTTAGTTATATAGTTTTTATGCTGTTGTTCGGCAGGCAATTCTCCTTCGGGCTTGAAATGATTGAAATGGACGACTATGGCCCTTTTTCTGGCGATAGCAGGGTGATACATGCCCGATCGATTTACATGATAATTATTCCATTTCTATGGTATCTCAGCAAACTGGTGCATACGCCTAAGTTGAAGTATTTTGTGTTGTTCCTATTTTGCGTAAGTGCCATACTGCTACACCAGCATAGATCCGTATGGAGCAGTGCTATTGTTGCCATGGTTATCTATCTGCTGTTCAATGCCCGGTCAGTGCCATCGTCATTAAAAAACATCGTTCAATTTCTGATGATCTTCATTGCAGTAGTCGTGGGAGGCTATTTCATTATTGCGGATCTCAACCCAGGCATGGTGAATCTTTTCGCCGAAAGGTTCGAAGAAATTCTTAACCCAGCTAAGGAAGGAAGTACCGGTAATTTCAGGATCGATCAGCGGACTATCTATCTTGACTATATTAAAGACAAACCCATTACCGGCTGGTCTTTTGAGGGTTTCAATTTAAGCAATCCCCTGGTAGACTGGTGGGATGAAAATACCGGGCATCACTTTCACGAGGGGTTTATTGAGATCCTGTTTTACCATGGTATCGTTGGCCTGCTGCTTAAGTATTCCATTATAGTTATCATCCTTCTTAAGGCATTTCGGAAAAAGTTGACACAGGAAGCCATTATCCTGGTAGCTTTTTGTGTAAGCGGCCTGCTATTCTCCCTGAATTATGTACTCCCCCTGATATTCTGGGGACATGCGGGGCTTTGCCTGTTTTACCTGGATAAAAAATCTAAAAGTGATGATCTATATTATAATTCCAGTATTTAACAGGCTTCATTTTACCATAGAATGCCTTGATTCATTGAGGAGGCAAACAATTACTGGCTATACTATTATAATAGCAGATGACGGATCTACTGACGGAACATTCGAACATCTACGCCGATACTACCCAGAAGTGGTTATCGTTCAGGGTGATGGAACCCTGTGGTGGGCAGGAGCAACCAATGCAGGAGTAAAAAAAGCAATGACACTTTCACGCGATCCTGCTTACGACTTTATACTAACACTCAATAACGACCTGGTAGTTAAAGAAGGCTATCTCGGAAACCTTATCGAGTTAGCGAAGAGTAATCCTTCGTCTCTCATCGGATCCCTTTCTGTAGATATCAATCAGCCGGAGAAAATTCATTATGCCGGTACCAGGTGGAACTCAAAAACTGCCAGGTACCGACCCTCACACACCGGAAGCACTGTGTACAAGGATTTGAAGAAAGAAACGTCAAGCATACCAACCGATCTTCTTCCAGGAAGAGGTGTACTTATCCCGGTTAGGGTTTTCAAAGAGATCGGATTTTACGACGAAGAGACATTTCCCCACTATATGGCCGATGAAGACTTTTCACTAAGGGCAAGAAAAGCAGGTTACACCCTGCTTGTTGCGACAAAAGCAGTGGTGTATAATCATATAGACGAAACCGGTTTGAAGGAGAAAAAGAGAAATTTCAACTATTACAAATCCGTGTTTACATCGATGAAGTCTGCTACTAATACACGGTACAGATGGAACTGGGCTAGAAAACATGCAACCATCTTTCCTCCCGTGTATTTCACTATAGACCTTCTCAGGATATTGAAAAGCCTTATTGCAAAAGGATAAAGAGTCGTTAATAAACAACAAATTATGTTTGGAAGACAAACAGCGCCCGTCTGCATATTCGTTTACAAGAGACTGGATAATCTCCGGCGGACTATTACCTCACTAAAGGAGAATACTGTTTCGGGGTCTACGGATCTATACATTTTCTCCGATGCAGCGGCCACGGAGAAAGATGTAGTGCCCGTACAACAAGTACGATCATTTGTAAGACAAATAGAAGGCTTCCGGTCTGTGACCGTTCATTTGTCGGCTGAAAATAAAGGACTGGCCAGTTCTATCATACACGGAGTGACACAGGTAATCGAGAAAGCCGGAAAGGTGATAGTACTTGAGGATGATCTCATCGTGTCTCCGAACTTTCTTGACTTTATGAACGGTGCATTGGACTATTACGAAGAAAAGCCGCTTATATTCTCGATCTCTGGATACTCCTCGCCTATAAAAAATGTAAGCGACAAAGACGTGTATTTTACCCGAAGGGCTTCTTCCTGGGGCTGGGCCACCTGGAAAAACAGGTGGGATAAGATCGACTGGGAGGTTTGCGATTTCAACGACTTCATGAAGGATAAAAAACAACAGCGGCAATTCAACCGTATGGGATCAGACCTTACCGGAATGCTTCGAAGCTACATGAATGGTGAGATCAACTCCTGGGCTATAAGGTGGACTTACCACCAGTTTAAATACAGTCTTTATACGGTGTTCCCCGTAAAGTCGAAGGTAATTAATGACGGCTTCAGTGCGCAGTCTACCAATACTTTCAAGGAACAAAGAACACGGTTTGCTACATTGCTCGACGACTCGGGGAAAACAGCGTTTACATTCCCGGCTATTCCGGCACTAGACAAAAAAACCCTGAATCAGTTTATTCATCCTTACAGGATCAGGACAAGAATCTATTACAAATTAATGCGTTTTTTAAATTAAGAACTGTTATGAAAAACATCATCGCAACCTGGATTTGTCTTGACAACGATTCTACAAGCAGTTATTTCCCGTCGGTAAAGGGAAA
>JACMJX010000043.1 GCA_014380425.1 Chitinophagaceae bacterium
CCGGTATCGAAATGCAGAAACTTTTAGCACGATAGCTGCCAACACAAGTAAGATAACAAGAGGAGATAAATTTGATAATATGACTTCTGGAAATAGTTTACATCTTGCCCTGCTATTGTTTTCCCTTGGGCTGATGAAGCCGGGTAGGATGAACGGACAGCAGAAAGAACTGACCAATAAAATGGTCTCGCTTAAGATCAATATTGCCGGAGGCGCCTATACGCACTTTGGTTTTATCAAAGATTCCATCAACCCGCTAAGCTGGAAATTAAGCCAGAAAGATATGCCGGTTAATAACCGGAACGGAGCTCCCTTTCAAGGGCATTTCCTTTGCCTGGGAAGATGGGGAAGCCCTTCAGAGGGTGAAATTAAAAAGGGCGTACCGCATAACGGGGAACCTTCCAGAGATAAATGGCTGATCCACTCTTCCAGCAACCTGAATGTTAAAATGTCCTGCATCGCACCTCTGGACGGCTTGCACATCTCCAGGAATGTTGTGCTGGATAAAACGGCTCCTCTCTGGAAAGTGGAAGAGTCGGTTACCAATACATCTTCCCTCGGAAGAATTTACAATATTGTTCAACATGCTACACTCGGGCCTCCCTTTTTAAACACGAATACCATTGTAAACTCCAACGCTGCCGATGGGTTTCTGCAGGAATATTGTTATCCTGATCCTGACGTATTAAGTTACAAATGGCCGAATGCCTGGAAGGATACTACCCGCACTCCCCTGGATCTGCAAAGCAGCTCGGGCGATCTGAACTATGTAAGTACACATGTTTTTCCTGATAGCTGCAAATACGGATGGATCACCGCCACTTCTCCTTCGAAACAACTGCTGATCGGGTATGTCTGGAGAACGAGTGAATACCCCTGGCTCAATATATGGCATCACAGCAAGGATGGAGTGCCTTTAGCCAAAGGCCTTGAATTTGGTACAACGGGCATAGGAAAGCCTTACAGTGACCTCCTGCAGCGGGAAACCTTCTTTCGCGGCCATCAGTCGTACGAGTACATCGACGCGGCGGAGGTGAAACGCAAATCCTTCTTCTGCTTCCTGGTAAAAGTACCGGAGCAGTTTAAAGGAGTAGAGAAGATAGAAGTGAAAGGATCGTCCATCGTCCTTACCTTGAACTCAGGGACTGTTACGGAGCATGTAATAGCAATTGATCTCTTGTTAACAGGGCCGTCATTATAATCCTATATTTCTTTATGCAAACAATATCTAATGAATCTATAAAGCGATATGCTCCATCGAAAATGAGGAAGCAGTTTTTCGTCCTCCTTACTGGGCTGCTTGGCTTCCTGAATGGAAACACGCAGCAACTGATCGAAGTAGACCCGGTAGCTATCTCCCCGGGCGCACTATGGGAAAAGGGCTTTCAAAGCAGGCTGAACAAATTACTGTATCAAGAAGATTATAAAGTGAATTTCGGGGATGCAAATTCAGATCCCGATGCGGGCAAACGTGCCTGGCCTTTATTTCTGCCGGAACTTTATAAAGCACGACACGACTCCGCCCGGGTAAACCAGTTGATCGCTACAACAGGGGAAGCACTCTTTCAAAGCAAATGGGCAGGTAGCTTCTTTAAGCCATTCACCTTGCCGGGATATACCATGTATTACTTCCAGTATAAACATCTCTTGCCTGCATCACAGCGGGCACACACCAGGAAGCATCTTAATGATAAGGGCTGGGAATACCTGCAGCGTGTAGATGGTTATATGGACCCTATTTACCTGCCACCCAACTTCCCCCAGGGAACGGAATTCAATTCGGAGAACTTCAATTGGATGGCTCGTATGGGTGGCTATCTGTTTGCGGAAGAATATGAAGATGCTGAAAAGATGCAGTATTTCGGTGGATATATCCGTAACTGGGTGCGCGCGCTCTATAATGCCGGACGTGTGGAATGGAACTCCAATAACTACTGGGGGCATACTTTCAACCCGCTCCTGTCTCTTCACTCCAATGCAAAGGATGCCGATATAAGAAAAATGGCAAGGGCCGGGTTAGACTGGATGGTTACTGAAGCAGCCTTGCACTACCTCGATGGGTTCTTCGCCGCAGGCGACGTGCGGGCTAAACCGGGTGCTTACAAACCGTTTGCGGGCTCCGTATGGGGTTATAATTATCTGTACTTTACCGATAGTTTAAATAAGCCTTCCTATAAGGAAGATTTCACCGGTAAAGACCTCAAAGATTTTATCGGGATGACTCCTTATTCCACCTATCGGCCCGCTCAGGTACTGATCGATATAGCACAGCGTAAATTCAAACTTCCCTTAGAGATTCATAGCGCCAAGCCTTTTTATCACCTCGATAATGATGATTACGCAGACTGGAAAGGAAATACGAGCCGGTCTGCCAGGTTCGAGTTCGAAACTATTTACATGAATACCAACTACACGCTGGTGAGCCTGGCGAGCAAAAGGCCGGATGGAAGATTGGGTACTTTCTCGGAAGAAAGCTTATGGCGTTTATCGGTAAAGGGATCGGATAACGGTGCCATTCAGGTGATCGGAAACTCGGGTGAGATGACTACTATGGCCGGACGTTGGCCTTATGAAGAAATTGCCCAGTTTAGGAATGTAATGATAAGAACAGTTACGAAAACAGACAATATATGGGTGGCTATGCCGGAAGGAGTGAAAGTGGAATACTCAGGAAACCGCGTTTTTGCCAACATGGGCAATGGCGTTTATACTGCATATATACCCTGCAATAGCAAAGGAATAAGTAATGGAATGTTTACCTACGACTCCCATTACCGCCTCTATACCTGGAAATTCAATAAAACAGATACAGGCGCACTCGCATTGGAAGTAGGTACAGTAGGTGAGTTCGGATCCTATAAAAAGTTTAAAGAAGCCATTACTTTAAGATCTTCATTTACAAAAACTGTTAACGGCCTTTTAAGCTACAAAGCTGCGAATGGTAATGTGATCGACGTGAAATACATGCCGCTTGCTACTTATGAACTTCATATACCACTCGCTAAAGACAATCCGCCCTTTCTTAAAGGGACAAAGACGATCACTGCCGCTGGGGTATTGCCGAAAGTATGGGCAAATGGTAAATTGGTAGATTACGAGAAATGGAACTCCTATGAAGTTGATTTTGGCGACAATATAGTATTTCAGAAATGGGGAAGCGGCTCCATGATCTTGCAGTCGGCAACAAACGGGCTTAAAGTAGTCGTAGACCCTGCTACCGCTAAAATCTCTTACTTCAAATTTACTCCGGTACTCCGGAAATAAAACGATTGCCACACTTCATACTCCTTTCTTTATGAAATA
>JACMJX010000044.1 GCA_014380425.1 Chitinophagaceae bacterium
ATAATAATGTGGGTTTACCTGGACAAATCAAGATCCGGAATTCGCTGGCCTATTCATCTACCTTTGCTGTTTTGAGGGTAAACAACAACTCCTCCGATCTGTCGGATATATATCCTCAAACAGAGATTGCGAACAATATTACTGTCTTCACCCAATCTAATGCCGAGCAAGAAAATTTCGGTAGCGTCATTTCTGCCGGTTCAGCTAATGGAAGCAGAAATGCATTTGAATATCTAGCACGGCCTCAATTTGGAAACAGAACAGTGTCCAATCTCAGTGATTTTGGTTTCTCTGAAACTGTGACGCTTGGATTAAAGCCGAATTCTATAGCGCGTACCGGAGCCAGCTTTGAAGGCGCCGATTTCTCTGATCCTTTTTTCCAAAATACGCAAGGAGAGCTAGGAGCCGTAACCACCACCTCGGGCAATTGGACACTGACCTCTCCCTGGCTGACATTTGAATAGTATATTGATGGCATTTCAGGGGCGAAGCGCTTTTATTCGGTTAGCAGTCCCTTTAATTTGTGTCTTTTGAATTTCCTACTTTTAACTGGCAGGTTGCTTTCCCTGCTTTAAGCTTATAATAAATGATGCGTTTTCCTCCACTGGGTGGAGCTGCTGCATCTTCTGCTTTGTAAACAGGGAAGATACTGACGAGACGGTTTCCTTCAAATGGCTATCTATCATTTCCCATATAACAGCATCCAAGTTTCGATTCCTTTGTGATATCTGGCAAATAAGCCGGACTGTAAGCGAAACGATTTCTTCTATTTGTTGCCGGAGTTTTATGTTCATTTTGAATTGTATTTTATTATAATAAGCCTGGGATTAAGCTCCTTCAAACTTGTATGCAATGCAAATTTAAATAGTATTACTAGCCCCTCTTTTTTGCCTGTATTGTGCTGGTGAAACTCCTAGTTGCTTCTTGAAAAGCCGGGAAAAGTAAAACGGGTCATCAATACCTAAGTGCAAGGCAATTTCGTTTATCCTAAGCTCGCCGGAATGCAGTAACTGGCAGGCTTTCTGAATCCTAAGATGGTTGTAGTACTCTATTGGCGCGTAGCCTGTATCGAGCTTGAATCGACGACTGAAAAAAGAAGTGGAAAGCTGTGCCGCTTTGGCGATAATATCCAAAGTTACCGTTTCGTTTAAATGATCCTGCATGAACTGAATAGCCCTTGTTGTAGGTGTATCTGCTCTTTCTTCCTTCTGCTGAAAGCTTTCGGGAAGTGCAAACGAGGCGAGAAAATAAGACACCGTTAAGTTAGCAAACAGCAGATTGGAAATACTGTATCCTTTCAGGAAAGTATTATAGATACGCTCAAATAAAGCGATCCGTTCGGAAGAATAAGGTACTACCAGGGCCTGAACAGGATTGGACGTACCCATCACGACTTTCACAGCATCGGCGCAGTGTTTTCCGGTAAAATGAAACCAATAAATTGTCCATGGATTGTCTGGGTCAGCGCTATAAGAATGACTTGTACCGGGGCTGATAACAAAAACGGAACCTGCCTGTACAATGATCCTCCGCCCGGGCAGCTGTATCCATCCTTGCCCGTCGGTACAATAAATCAGGATAGAATCGGGCGAGCCGGTAGGCCGCTGATAGTAGTGATGACGCGCTTTGGGGAAAAAGCCGATTCTCAAAATATGAAATTGCTGTATGAGGGGCATACTACCGCATTTAATAAGAGTACTTCTTGGTATATCAATAATCCGTTCACCTGTAAAACCCTGCTGTTTACGATCTGCTTTCTTCATATTTCAATGGTTTTAGTTCTGGTTGATGATACCGGAAAGGTAGAATAATCCATGTTTTTGTCAAAATGTTCTATTCTGTAAAGGCGCCGGCAGTAGTATTTTTACATTAGAAATTTCTTGGCTCCGGACGATTGCCGCGATAACGAAAATCTTTCTCCCCTGGCCAACACGTTTTATTTACTTGAATTTATTTTCTACAACATAAATAATAGTAGTTATGACAAAACAGCCTTTAACTCCCGCGCAAATACAGCAGTACCATGAAGATGGCTTTCTGGTAATCCGGAGTTTCCTGAATGCCGAAGAGGTGGAGAAGCTTTATAATGTAGCTATCGACGATAGCACCATTAGCAAGCATGCCATTAATGTGAATGATAGTAGTGGCAAGCGTAGTAAGCTTTCGCTTTGGTATAAATCCGGTAATGATGTATTCGGTCTGCTCACGCGCAGCAAACAACTGGTAGACTCCGTAGATAAGTTGCTGGATGGCAATGCAGCCGTTTGCCACTTTCATTCGAAACTGATGCAGAAAGAGCCAAGGGTAGGGGGGGCATGGGAATGGCATCAGGACTATGGTTACTGGTATAAAAACGAGTTCCTGCTACCCGAGCAGATGATGTCTGTAATGGTGGCCGTTACGGATGCTAATAAAGCGAATGGATGCCTGCAGGTAATCAAGGGCTCGCACAAAATGGGAAGAGTGGAACATGGTTTTTCCGGCGAGCAGGTAGGTGCTTCGCAGCGCTATGTGGATCTTTCTTTAAAAACAATGGAGCATGTGTTTGTTGAATTGAAGGCGGGAGACGTATTATTCTTTCACAGTAATATTCTCCATCGCTCTGAGGCCAATCTTTCCGATTCACCCCGCTGGTCGATGATTTCCTGCTATAACAGGTCGACCAATATAGGCTATAGCGAATCTTCGTCCAATTCATCCAGCATCGAACCGATCGATGTGGTGCCGAACGAAGCTTTACTGGAATGGGAAACTGCCGGACTTGCAGAAGATGGTGCCGACTTCCTGCGCAAAGAAGCGGACGTTGCGCTAAAATGATTTTATTTACCTACTAACATCGCTTGCACTATGGCTGTAATTCTTCAGGGGCCGCCTGCCGACCACTTGGAAACCCCCATGATCATCAACCGGTCCTATGTTTCTGTGCTTGGCGCCATTGCAGCACTGGGCGGCCTGTTATTCGGTTTCGATCTTGTGATTATTTCAGGTACCGTTTCGTTTTTTACGGCCCATTTTGGCCTCAACGAATATGAAACGGGATGGGCTGTTGGCTGCATTAATCTGGGCGCTGCTCTCGGGGCAGTACTCGCAGGTCGCCTAAGCGATTCGCTTGGGCGCAAAAAACTGCTTATGCTGTGTGCCGTATTATTCGCCATTACGGGTGCTGCAACGGGCTGGGCCTCCAGCTTTTCTATCTTTATCTTCTTTCGCATGCTGAGCGGTGTTGCGGTGGGAGCCGCTGCTCTCGTGTGCCCTATGTATGTCGCTGAGATTTCACCAGCCAGTATGCGCGGACGAATGGTCTCTTTCTACCAGCTTTCTATTGTAATCGGTATCCTGATCGCCTATTGCTGCAATTACTTTCTGTTGAATACGGGAGTTAATAACTGGCGATGGATGTTTTCATCTCAATCTGTGCCCTCCCTGCTCTTTTTTGCCGGACTGTTCTTTGTAGTGGAAAGCCCGCGCTGGCTGATACGGAAAGGGCGGATAACGGAAGCTAGGACGGTACTCAAGCGAATCGGGGGTACTGCCTTCGCCACTACGGAAGTAGAACAGATTGAAGCGAGCTTTGCCAGCGAACAAAAGGAATCCATAAAGGAACTGTTCAGTAAACAGATGTGGCCGATCGTTTTCCTTGGTATTATGGTGGCTATCTTTTCTCAGGCCGTAGGCCAGAATTCGCTGTTTTCCTATGCCCCGGAACTATTCCGCCAGGCTGGTGTAGCGCAGGATTCTGCCTTCCTGCAATCCATCATCATTGGTGCCATCAACTTCGTGTTCACTTTTATAGCCATTGGCAGTATAGACCGTATAGGGCGCAAGAAATTGCTGCAGACCGGGGCATTTCTCCTTTTCGTCGATGCGCTGCTTTTGTCTGCGGTGTTTTACTGGCAGCTTTCGGGTATATGGGTATTAGTGGCAGTGCTTACCTTTATTGCCATTTATGCTGCAACACTTGGCCCTGTTACCTGGGTGGCACTCTCCGAGATCTTCCCGAATCGAATACGCGGCAATGCCATGGCCTTGTCAACGCTCGCTCTCTGGTTCGCTAACTTTTTAACCACGGCGGCTTTCCCGATCATGAAAGGGCATTGGGGACTACCTGCTGCTTTTGCTATTCATGCCATGCTGTGCCTGATTTACTTCTTATTTATACGCCTTCGAATGCCCGAGACAAAGGGTAAAACACTGGAACAGATCGAAAGGGAATTATTGAAAAAGGTCTGATGGGTATGCAATAATGGTTCGGCTCAATGGGCGATCTGCACTGGTCCAATTAAAGCAATATCCGGTACTGGGTGAAAAGCAGTGTTTTGAACGGATATCTTCACTGCCACTGAATGATTAATTTAACTGATACAAATGGAAGTCCTGTTTTTTTGCCCCCGATGGGGCTCTGAAGAATTATCTTGGAATGATTTCTGTGCGAAAGTGAAAGATGCAGGATATGATGGCGTGGAAGCGGCCATACCTTTTGAAGACGCTGAAAAGGCGGAGATATCAACAGCGTTGAACAAGCATAACCTGAAACTGATTGGCCAGTACTATCAGTCTTTCGAG
>JACMJX010000045.1 GCA_014380425.1 Chitinophagaceae bacterium
ACATTACCTCTGGCGCTCACTTTTAGAAGCTTGAACTGGTGCCGTTGATTGTAGAACCGAAGTAATTTTACCCTGTAACTCATTTCTATAAAAACTTGTTATGAAGTATTTCTCCGCTCTTTCCACCGCATTCGTACTTACTATCTTTATGGGCTTATCGTGTGCTAGAAAAGTGACTCGTATAGATCCAGGAGAACAAATAGACCTTAGCGGAAGATGGAACAATACCGATAGCAGGCTCACCGCAGAAGAAATGACCAAAACTATTTTAGCAGCTAATTGGCTTACAGACCACATGTCTGCTAAGGGTGGTCAAAAGCCCGTAGTAATCGTAGGTTTTGTTGCTAACAAAAGTTCAGAACATATCGAGGCAGAAACATTTGTAAAAGATGTGGAACAATCCTTTATCCAGAAAGGAAGGGTAAGGCTGGTGCAGGGCGGTAAAAAGCGGGAAGAACTTCGTGCTGAAAAAGCAGACCAGCAAACGAATGCCTCTGCATCTAGTATGAAAAAGTTTGGCCTTGAGCAAGGGGCTGACTTCATTCTCCAAGGTTCTATAAACTCCATAATAGATTCGCAGAAAAGAAAGAAAGTTGTCTATTACCAGGTTAATCTTGAACTTACTAATATTCAGACGAATGAAGTAGTATGGATAGGCGATAAGAAAATTGCTAAATATGTAACGAATTAAAGGAAGACCGGCAGAGGACAAACCCTATATGATATCTTCTTTTAAATACACTAACAGATCCTGGACTGTATTTCCGCTGATACTTCTTTTATTTTCATGTGCTACCTATAATACTCAAATCAGCAAATATTATGAGCTGATGGCATCGGAAAATTACGTAAATGCCTTTGCCTCCCTTGATAACATTAAGCGTCTCAAAACCGGTCGTAACAGGTTGCTTTACCTATTTGAAAAAGGTAAGATGGCACATCACATGGGTTTGTATGACAGTAGCAACCTCTACTTTAACGAGGCAGACCTTTTTATGGAAGATGTACGAACTTCTACAGAAGATATCATCGTTGGCAATCTTTTGAATCCCATGATGGAGAAATATAAAGGCGAGGACTTCGAACGATTCATGGTCCATTACTATAAGGCGCTTAATTATCTCTACTTGGGTAATATAGAAGATGCTTTGGTTGAAGCAAGAAGGATAACATTACAGAGCTACCGGCAGCAGGATAAAACCAGCAGTAAAGAAAATCACTATTCCAATGATGCCTTTTCCTTGATCTTGCAGGGAATTATCTACGAAAAAGACAATGATGTCAATAATGCCTTCATTTCTTATAGAAACGCAGCAGATATCTTTCTTAAAAACAAGAATAGTTACTTTGGAGTTGCCCTACCGGAACAGCTTCAACAGGACGTGCTTAGGACAGCCATGCAGAATGGTTTTTCAGATCAGGTGATCCGGTATGAGAAACTATTCAACACTACTTATAAAATCAGGCAGCCAGGCAGTGGAGGGGAATTGGTACTTATTTGGGAAAACGGCCTGGCTCCAATAAAAGTGCAGCAAGACTTCTTCTTTATGCTTAATAAAGATGCTGGTGGTAGCTTCTTCTTTACTGATGCCGTAGGATTGTATAACATTCCATTTGATTTCAGTAGTTATGAAGATCGGGAAAAGCTATCAGCCGCAAATCTTCGGAGTTTGCGGGTAGCATTCCCACGCTATCAGGAACAGCCACTTTATTTTCAAAACGCAGTACTTAATATAGGTGGTAAACAATATGCTTTTGAAGTCGCAGAAGATATTAACACACTTGCTCCGGCAATCCTTCAACATCGGTTTTTAAAGGAAATGTCGAAAACACTCACCAGAATTGCCGTCAAAAAGATTGCTGAAGAGGCAGCTCGTCCAAAAACTGACGCAAAAAATAAAGACGAAAAGGAAGCCCTGGCCTTAACCGTTCAGATTTTTAACTTTCTTTCAGAAAAAGCTGATACTAGAAACTGGCAAAGTCTCCCACGAACCATCTTTTACTCCCGGATACCTTTAGAAAAAGGGGAAAACGTAATGACACTCGATCTTGCTGCCACTAATGGAAACCCCGGTAAACAGGTTATCATTAATGCAGAAGGTAGAGGTGAACTGGAGGTTAGAAATGTAAGTACAATAAGATAATCTCCGCTTTTACTCTCCAAATTATTGTCAATAAGGGTTAATCAACTGGTGGGCATGCTCCTAACTTTAAAATAAAGCCCTTTACCGCGGCGATTTTTGTTTCAATTCAAGAAAAATTCAATTATTATAGTACTATGTTTTGCATAGTACTATAATATGCCTTATCTTCGTTTTCTCAAGCTTAAATACAGTATATGAATATAGAAAACACGCAAAGCCAAATGCGGAAAGGAATATTAGAGTTCTGTATTCTTAGCATTATTCGCCGGGGAGAATCTTACCCCAGCGATATAGTGGAAGAAACTAGAACAGCGGGGCTTCACCTGCTGGAAGGAACATTGTATCCTTTACTCACCCGCCTAAAAACCTCAGGTATGTTAACCTATCGTTGGGTTGAAAGTAATTCTGGGCCGCCACGAAAATACTTCGCGCTTACAAAGGAAGGAGAATCTTTCTATAAAGAACTAGAAACAACCTGGTTGGAGCTATCCAACGCAGTTAGCATTTTAACCAAACCTGCCGATCCTGGTATTTCTAAAAATATTTAAAGCACCTTTTTAAACTCAAATAGAATGAAAAAAATGATCAATATAAATTTCCAGGGACGTGTAATTCCAATAGAGGAAACTTCCTTTGAAATTTTAAAAAACTACATAGAATCTCTCCGGATCTATTTCTCAAAAGAAGAAGGCCGAGATGAAATCATTAATGATATTGAGAGCCGAATAGCGGAGCTTTTTTCTGAAAGACTCAAGCATACAGCGTGCATCACGGATGAAGATGTAAATAATGTTATAGCTGGCATGGGTCGTCCTCAAGACTTTGAGGAAGCGGAAGCCACTGGCAACTACAATGTAGCACAAGGAGTGAATGACCGCAGTGACGCCACACCTCAAGATGCTATATCAGAGCGTCGTCAATGGCGTAGAGCGCTTAATGATAAAATATTAGGGGGAGTCTGCGGCGGCATTGCTAACTATTTAAAGATTGACACCACAATCATCCGTGTAATATTTGCGGTTTTAACTATTGGCTCTTTCGGATTCTGGGTGCTTGTGTACATTTTATTGTGGGTAATTCTCCCTGAGCAAGTAATGGCGCCTAGCAACCGTAAGCGCTTCTATCGAAGCGGAGATCACAAGGTGCTTGGCGGCGTAGCAGGGGGGCTTGCAGCTTATTTCGGCACTGATGTGTGGTTGCCTAGGCTCATCTTCGCGGCCCCTCTTTTGATCAATATTCTTGCCGGCGCACTAAATTTTGGCTTCTTTGCCTCATTGTTTGGCGGGGTTACAGCTACAACGGCAATTGTGTACATAATATTATGGATTATTTTACCCGTAGCGCGTACTGCCTCAGCCAAGCTTGAGATGAAAGGAGAACAAGTGAACCTTAAGTCTATTCGTACTACGGTTCAGGAAGATCCGGGTGTAGTAATTCAGCCAAGAACAGGGGGAGCAGCTCGGGCTGTAGGCATCATTTTTAAAGCCTTCTTTCTTTTTATCGCCGGATGCATTTCACTTGTTTTTATTACAGCTACAATGGGTATTTTATTCGGAGGTGTTATTGGTGGCACAGGCATTTACCCGTTAAAAGATTTCATAATTGAAAGTCCCTGGCAAAACGTCTTGCTTTGGTGTAGCCTCATTTTATTTCTTTCTATCCCTGCTATTGCTTTACTTACCTGGTTTATCAGAAGGCTGATGGGTATCCGGACAAAACGCCATTATCTTGGCTATGTTTTCGGCTCCCTCTGGTTCATAGGCCTCATCAGTGTTATTTCGTTGGTTACGCTTATAGCGCGCAACTTTAGAACGAGAGAAAGTATCGAAGAGAGTATACCAGTGTCCGCTCCTTCCAATAACAAGCTTTCTGTAAAAGTGGAACGTGACTTTTCGGAATACTACAGATATAAAAGAAGGTCGTACAGGGGCTTTCCGGTACGTGGAAAAAATAGCGACACTTTGTTTCTAAATAATGTACGCATAGATATCATCAAAAGCGATGATAGCGCCTATCATATTCATAAATTCACGGCTGCCACAGGAGTCAACAGCGAACAGGCAAGTAACAAAGCTTCTAACATTCGTTTTCCGGTAATTCAGAACGATACAAGTCTGATTCTACCAAAAGGCTTCACAATCAGCAAACAGGATAAGTTCCGCAATCAAGGGGTATTAATTGTAG